>JAQTSH010000016.1:980-12395 GCA_028711405.1 Methanoregula sp. | reverse complement strand
ACAAACACCAGGTTATCAAAACTACTTCCACCGGATCCACAGTTGCATCATCAGGTATATCCCACAGATTTCGCACCTTGAGACAAATGTTTGAGTTGGATCCGATAATTACGATGCAACAAGCACATTTGGATCTGATAATGTTCACGGCAAATATGCAAGAGCCTCAAACACTTGTACAATCCATATCTGCATTCAGGAATTTTAAAAAACACACACACCCAAACGCGCCAAAGATCCCATGTTCCACTCGTCAGACTGCCATACGGTTTACACTGAATTATGGATTAGCAGGTTCAGCATCCACGAGATACAATAACAAGTTCAGATAATCCTCCATTTCTGGTACAAGACAACGAATGGATCTGGAAGATTCCATTGACCAAACCTCAAAAGGTGCAAGAAGGAATGTCAACAAATCGTACGTTGGATCCTCGAGTGTGCGATTTGCATATTGTATTTTTGGCAGTTCGCCAATAAGTTTCACCCTCTGTCGTGTCATCGCCACCATGACCGACAGGAAGAGCATTGCAATATAGATAAGCGAAATCAGTCCTTCCGCCCGAATCGGTTTTTTCAGGAAAGTCGGGTGGACCAGGAGGCACCGAATCCCTGCACCACCAGGAGCGGTTCACCGGATCCGAATTCACGGTAACCCAACGTAACCCCGTTCACCTGCGCGTACTGGACCGGTGTCACGTTAAACGAAACGACCGGGTACTGCTGAACTGCCAGGACTGCGGGAGGGCAGGAGGGCAGGAGTTGGCGGTGCTTGTACACCCTGCCATGAAAATCAGGCAGGCAGAAATCACGATTGCCAGGATGGAAATCTGCGTCTTTTTTATAGAAAATCCTCGAAATTGATAAACCTCATTTAACCGGAATATCTTTCTATTGTGTCAATACCAAAAATAAATAATACTCTTACGATGATGATAAAATTTCCACCTGCTAACCATCATGGAAAAACATGAGGGGAATGGCAATGTGGAAGATGCTGAACGGTCCTGCTTATTTTTATTTTAAAAAATAAATTTTTAAATTATTTCCGTCTTTCCACCATCGTCTTTGCCAGATTGGTAGTCCGGGTGCACTTCCTGCCGTGCAAACAAGGAAAGGATGAGGATGATAACCGCAACAACAAGGGAGGCGAAGAACGCAAGATCAAAACCCGCTGTTATCAAACCCAGTTTGATATTTGCCGGTGCGTTGTGCGTGATCTCCTGCTCTCCGGCAAATACGACTATGCCCTGCATAAATACCAGGTTCGCAAAGGCAATCCCAAGTGTCAGCGGGGCAAACCGCTCAAGGCTCGTCAGGCTGGAAACCATACCCTGGTACCGCTTTGATACTGAGTTCATGATCATATTTGAGGCGGGTGTGATCATCAGTCCAAGGCTGAAACCCAGCACGACGAGACAGATAACCACAAATCCTATTGAAGTATCAACCCGGAGGAGTGTCATCATATAATACCCAGCAACCAGCAGGATACCCGAAGCGATGCAGAGCGCCCTGCCACCAACCCGGTTATATAACAGCCCGGAAACAAGTCCGGCAACCATCATGGCAATCGACAGCGAAGTCAGGATCAGCCCGGAATCTGATGTCCCGAAACCTTTGACGTACTGGAGATAGAACGGGAGCAGGTAATTGATTCCGGCGAAACTGAAAAAGACCAATGACATGATCAGGTTGGTGAAGAGGAAATTCCGGTTCTTGAAAAGGCGGAGCTCCAGCAACGGATCTGCCGCCTTGAGTTCGTGCCACACAAAATAGCCAAGTGTGATGACGGCAAGTGCAAGGGCGCCAATTATTGACGGGGAATTCCATCCCAGGGTCTGCCCTTCAGAGACCGCAAAGAGGAGGGCTGCAAGACCGGTGAAGATCAACAATGCACCGGCTTTATCAAAGCCTGCAGGCTTGTCGTGGGGCATGGTTGCCGGTATAACTTTTGCACCTAAAATGAGCGCGATAATTCCCACCGGCACGTTGATAAAAAAGATCCAGTGCCATGAGAGGAACTGGGTGAGCACTCCTCCGATGGTCGGTCCAATGGCAGTTCCGAGTGCGGCAACCGTCATGATAATACCCATGGCTTTTCCTTTCTGTGCCATAGGAATATACGCGGTGATCATCGCCGGTGCAATTGCCGTTATCATTGCACCACCCACCGCCTGGAATGCGCGTGAACCGATGAGCACGGGAAACGAAGATAAGAGGTCGGGCAGGAGACCGCAGGAAAACGATCCCAGGGTAAAGATCACAAATCCTGCCAGGAAGACTTTCTTAAACCCGATGCCATCCGATAATTTTCCAAAGATCAAGACGCAGCCCGCCATCACCAACAGGTAGATGGTCGCCACCCAGCTTACTGTACTCGAAGAGATATCGAATCCCTTTGAAATGGTTGGTAGTGCAATATTGACGATCGTCCCGTCAAGTGCCGACATGAATGAGGCAAGTGAGATGGATAGGATCAGGAGATTAAATCCCGCCGTATCTGTTCCCCGACTTGTAGTTTCCATACGTACCCATTTATCCTGCTGGGTACAAGAGAGTGCCGCATTTTTATTTGCTTATGGGGGTATTCCGGAATGGCTGGGGCTCCTATCTCCCGGTGGAGGTTGATTGAAATGATCACAGGAACCGCTTCACGTCAGCGGGACTATACCAGTAATACAATCCTGGCACGAAAATAATCCCTTCACGATCTCGTTCGGACTCATAAAAAAGTGCAATTCAATACCCGCTCTTCATCACCGGGACTTCCCCGATATCCAGGTACCCCCCCTCATCCCGGGTGTATTTCGACCAGCTCACATTCATCCCGCCGTTTGGATCCCCGGTCTTCGCGAACCTGACCCAGAGATCCATCATGGTATCCGACACAGAACCGCTCACCGGATCCGGTTTCATCGTTGGAGGTCTGAACACAAAGAAGAGTTCACTGCCATGGAAGACTCCCATGGGTTGCCCGGGCATCGCATAGGTGAACCGGTACAGGTACGTGCTCTGGTTGATGTCCGCCATCGAACCGGCAACCCACTTCGCGGCATCCGAAAAGTCGTAATCCGTCATGATCCGCTCGAGGCGATACTGGACCTCTTCGGTCGAATTGGCAGGATACCGGGCGAGAACCGCATCAGCGTTGTTCCCGAACCGCGCCCGGATGAATCGTTCATATTCCGGAACGGTCAAGTTCGCGTTCGCGGCAAGCAGGGTACCTTCATCGCGGTTCGTGCCGATGATGAGGGGCACCGGGTTCTGGCGGTGGAGATAAAACAGCGTATCCGGTGAATCGGGGATCAGCCACCCGTCAATCGTCGGCTTGAACTTCAGCAGGTACGTAAGCCAGAATGAGGATGCCTGCCAGGGAGTTGCATTGACGAGCTCCTGGGCGCTCACCGTCCGCATCTGCCGTATGGTATCCGGACCAGTATACCCAAGCAGTCGTGCATATTCCAGCCCCCACCGTTCGGCATCCTCCCGTGAATCTACGATCTTCACCGTGGTTCCGTTCGTCCACAGCGGTCCGCTCTGGATGATCGCCTGCCGGTAGAGTCCGGTGCTCTCCGGGCTCACGAGATGCATGAGGATACTGGAAGCTCCGGCTGACTCCCCGAAGAGGGTCACACGGGACGGGTCTCCGCCAAACGCCCCGATGTTCCGCTGGACCCACACGAGCGCGGCATGCTGGTCGAGAAGCCCGTAGTTGCCTGATGTGTGGTGCATAGACTCGTTTGCCAGGTCGGGATGGGTGAAAAAGCCGAGCACGCCCAGCCGGTAGTTCAACGTCACCACGATGACGCCTTTCTTTGCCAGGGCAGTCCCGTTATACATTGGGGAGGACCCGGAACCCTGTCCGAATGCCCCACCGTGGATGAATACCATGACCGGGAGTTTTTCATCGGCATTGCGGGCGGGTGTCCAGACATTGAGGTACAGGCAGTCCTCGCTCATATTCGCGGGAATGTCTCCGGATGAGGGATCCGCAGTCGCCGGCTGGGGACAGGCAGGTGAAAACCGAGTTGTCTCTTTGGTGCCATTCCAGGGTTGTACTGGTGCAGGAGGTCGCCACCGCAGGTCACCGGTCGGAGGAGCGGCGTATGGGATGCCAAGATACACCTGGAGGCTGTCCTCGTTCCGTCCTGAGACTGATCCCACATCTGTTGTCACGACGCTGGACTCATTCATACTCCCGGCATCCGGTCCTTTCCGGGTGCACCCTGCCAAAAAAGCACATCCAATGAGCACAAGGCAGAGTATCAGCACATACCCGGTCACTTTCCCTGTTTGCATCGATCCATCCCCTGTCCCGTGGAAAGACACGAGCCATGTTCCCGGAACTACGGGCAGCACTCCCATGAACCCTGGCGCTCCCGGTCACCTGGTACTCCCGGAAAACTGTTTTTGAATATGACGTTCCGTCTGTTATTGTTTTGGATTTATCCCTGTCCGGCAATCTTTTGTCACCTCCGCCCGGTGTTCCTTCCCGTAGAATACCGGGCATTCCGCTAGTCTTACCCCACCTGTACCGGGTAGATCTTCACTTATGGCACAAAACCCACAATTCCGCCCGATAAAAACCCGTGTATCCCGCGAGCCCAACTTTCAGACGTGAAAAAAGTGCGGGTTAATCCCCGCTCATCATCGTCATGGTACCATTGATATCGAGATACTGGCTGGTCGAGCGGTTGTACTGCGACCAGGTAACATTCATCCCCCCATTCGGATTGCCCGTCTTTGCGAATCGTGTCCAGAGATCGATCATTCTATCTCCGACCCGGGTCGTCTCCGGATCCTGTGGAACCGGCAGCCTGAACAAAAGGAACAGTTCACTGCCGTGGAACGCCCCATACGGTTGCCCGGGCAGGGCATAGGAGTACCGGTACATGTACACACTCTGGTTCAGGTCCGCCATCGATCCCGCAACAAACTTCGCAGCGTCAAAAAAGTCGTAGGTAGTCATAATCTGCGCGAGCCGTTCCTGTACTTCTGCACTTGAATTGGCAGGATACCGTGCGAGAACCGTCCCGGCATCCTTCCCGAACCGGTTCTGGATGAATGTGGTGTATTCCGGCACCGTCATGTTCGCACCTGCCGAGAGCGTAACCCCGTCGTCTGCGTTGGATCCGATGATGAGCGGGACCGGGTTCTCGCGGTGGAGACGGTACAGGGTATCCGGGGAATCAGGGATCACCCACCCGTCAATCGTTGGCTCAAAATGCCTGCTGTTCACCATCTGAAATGGGGATGCCGACCAGGGGGTTGCATTCTCGATCTCCTGGTAACTCAGGTTTCGCATCTGGCGAATCGCATCCGGTCCGGAGTAACCGAGGCTTTGTGCAAACCCCTCCCCGATTGTATCAGCGTCGGATTTTGAATTAAGACTGTCGATTTCCGCTCCGTTTGTCCAGAACGTGCCGCTCTCGGAAATTGCCTGCTGGAAAAGCCCCCTCGTTTTCGGGCTGACCAGATGGATGAGGACGCTCTCTCCTCCAGCGGACTGCCCGAATATGGTCACCCGGGACGGGTCCCCGCCGAACGCCCCGATGTTCCGCTGGACCCACTGCATCGCCGCAATCTGGTCGAGGAGCCCGTAATTACCTGAACTGTTATGCGGGGATTCCTGTGCCAACTGGGGATGGGCTAAAAATCCAAGCGCCCCTACACGGTAATTGGGCGTGACAACAACGACTCCTTTCTCTGCAAGGGCGGTACCGTTGTACAGGGGCATCGTGCCGGCTATCTTCCCGAACGCCCCGCCATAGAAGAAGACCATGACTGGCAGTTTTTCATCCGCACGCTGTGCCGGGGTCCAGACATTGAGGTACAGGCAGTCCTCGCTCATGTTCACCGGTGTGCCGGGACTCGCCGCAGCCGGCTGGGGACAGGCAGGTAAACCGCGTTGTCTCTTTGGTGCCGTTCCAAGGTTGTACCGGTGCAGGAGGTCGCCACCGCAGGTCACCGGTCGGAGGAGCGGCGTATGGGATGCCAAGATACACCTGGAGGCTGTCCTCGTTGAGTCCTGAGACTGATCCCGCGTCGGTCTTCACGATACCGGATGCTGGTTCTTTCTGTGTACATCCCGCGAGGAAGATACCTCCGGTAAGGATCAGGCAGATTGCCACCACATAGGATATTTTTAACAGGTGCATACGATTGACTCATCAGGTGCCATCCGGTAAAAAGAGGAGGATTCGGTTTGAGGCAGTAGATCGGACACTTGGCGCCCCCGGGTATCCTCCTGTAACCAGATCACTTTTGGTGAATATGACGCGGGAATACTTTAACGCTGTGCATCCGTCCGGTTTAGGGACTGGTGTCGCGCTCCCTAGATCGACCCCTAGATAAACGCGGCTCGAGGCTCGATCCCCCCACGATGCACCCCCATGACCTCCGGAGAACGTGGGGCATGCCCCCACCCCTCTATCCACCAACCCGCGTTGCGGTGCTTTTATGCTCCCACGCACAGATATAGAATATACTCACCCGGTAGGGAGAATAGTATGAGACCTGAGACACAAAAAGCACTTGACGACTTCCTTACTCATGCAGACATGATGAGCGATGATATCCTCGCCGACACCCGTGAGATGTTCGGGAGTATGCCGTATATCCTGCCGGTCCTGCGGGAACGACCGGAATATTTTGCCCTGACCGCGATTGCTGAAGAGATGGTCTGCCGACCAAAGTACCTGTCCCCCAAAACAGCGGAACTCGTCTCTCTTGCCGCTGCCGCCAGTGTTGGAGCAGAGTATTGCATGAAAGTGCATATCCGGGCAGCAGCGAAAGAAGGGGCGAGCCGGGACGAGATCTACGACACCATCCTGATCGCTGCACTGATCGGGAAGACACGGGTGTTAGCCCCGGCGCTCCGGGAGATGTGTGAGGTATTGCCAAAAGACCCGGAAACCCGGAAGGATCCCTGATGAGACCCGAGAGACCGGTTGTCATCCGTGCCGGGAACTTCTGGGATGGCATATCCGACCGTCCTGTCGGTCCACAGGAGATCCTCGTCAAAGGGGAGACCATTGCGGAGATTGGGACGAACGTCGATCTCCCCCAGGGGGCGGAGGTGATCGATCTCCCCGATTCCACGGTCATGCCCGGACTGATCGACTGTCACGTCCACCTGACGCTCCGCCCGGAACTGACCGGCAGTTTCTGGAGTTACTCACCGTCTTACAAGGCACTCCTTGGCGCTGAAGCGCTCACTATATTCCTCTCAAACGGGTTTACGACCGTCAGGGACTGCGGGGATATGGATCTCCACGGGTTCACGGTACGGGACCTGAAGACCGCAACCGTACAAGGCATGATTCCCGGACCCCGGGTGATCTGTTCCGGTCACATGATCTCATCCCGTGGCGGGCATATGAATGCCACCCGCTCCCTCTCCCCGGATTCCGGCGCGTGGGAGAACTGCCTTGCTGACGGCATTGATGAGATCAGAAAAGTTATCCGGAGGGAGATCCGGTGGGGAGCCGACTGGGTCAAATTCGCGGCATCTGGCGGTTTTTCATCGGTAGGAGACGATCCCTGCCAGGTCACGTATTCCCAGGAGGAGATGGATGCCATCGTCGAGACTGCACGGGACTTCAACCGGCAGGTCTCTGTCCATGTCATCGGCGACGAAGCGACCCGGCGGGCGGTCCTTGCCGGTGTCCGATCAGTCGAACACGCGAGCATGGCATCGCAGGAGACCATCGCCCTCATCGAAAAACAGGGTGCGTGGCTGTGCCCGACACAGCTCGCGGCGGTGAAATCAGCCCGCCTTGTTGGTGACGATGCGTACTGGCATGCGCTGAACGTGCCGGCTCACGTCCGGCAGAAAATGCGAAAATACAAGGACTGTCTCCTGGACAATGCCCGTCAGATCGCGAAAAGCGACGTGAAGATTGCCTTCGGGACGGACATTGGCATTCTCCCGTACCGCATCAACGGGGCATGTGAGTTCTCCGAGATGGTGACAAACGGCATCGCGCCGTTACGGGCATTAAAGGCGGCAACGAGCGAGGCGGCAGCACTCCTCCAGAGGGATGACATTGGAGTCCTTGCCCCTGCCCGGTGTGCGGATATCATTGCCGTGCCGGGCGATCCGTTCCGTGATATCGCCGTGATGGAAAAGGTGGAGTTTGTCATGAACGCCGGGACAGTCTGGAAACAGGAGAGGTGTACCGGGCACAGGATTCGCTAAACCTGATGTCTCACTCCCGTCTGTTCTCCCACCTCCCCCTTCTCCAGCACCCGGACCACCGTCTGCCCTTTTTCGAACGAGTCTTTCAACGCGGTGGGATGCTTTGTGATCCCGCCATGCTCGTCCATCCGGTTCGCGATGATGTTGTCGTAGTACTCAAAGCCTGTACCGTTGAAGAACGCAGTGATGGCGGGGAATGCAGCGTCAAACACGTTGTCCCACGAGAGCCCGGCGGTGGAGAGGATGATGCGTGTGCGGATCATTTCCCGGGATACCGCCGCACTAAAACATTGTAATACAAAATTTTATCTACTTTTTTGTATTACAATACTAACTAACAGAGAATGACCATCAGGGATGCTGTCTTTCAGCAGAAAGAGGAACTCGATCTGCGAGTACATGAGCGCTACATACCCCGTGATATCGTGATGGGGGGTGAGAAGAGTGCGCTCATCAAGATCGTGATCGGTCCACGGCGGGCGGGTAAATCATTTTTTGTGACCCGGCACCTGATGGAGACCGGGTCGTTCGGGTACATCAACTTTGACGACGAACAGCTCGCTGACCCGGAGAAGATCCCTGACATCTTGATGGCGGTTAAAGATCTGTACGGGGAACCAAAGACCCTGCTCCTCGATGAAGTGCAGAATATCCCCAAATGGGAACTTTTGGCGAACCGGCTTGCCCGGCAGGGATACAACCTCTATATCACCGGGAGTAATGCCCACCTGTTGAATAAGGAGCTCGCAACACATCTCACCGGGCGGCACACGGTCACCACGATATTCCCCTTCTCATTCGAAGAGTATCTTCGGACAAAGGGGGAGAGATTCACAGACACCGGGTATCGCGGGTTCCTTCTTGACTATTCCGTCAAAGGTGGTTTCCCTGAACCGCTGATGACCACGATTGACCGGAAAGATTACCTTGCCCGGCTCTTTGACGCGGTCATCTATAAGGATATCATCCGGAGGTACCAGGTGCGTTCCCCGCAGGGACTGGGCGATCTCGCGCAGTACCTCTCCTCCAATGTTACGCATGAATACTCCATCCACAGGCTCACCCGGGTCACCGGGTGCCGGAGCGATCGCACGGTTGCCAAGTATCTCAAGTATCTTGAGGAGGCATTTCTCTTCTTTTTGGTTCCTCGGTTCTCCTATAAGGTGAAAGAACAGATCTCGGCGAACAAAAAGTGCTATTGCACGGACAACGGGTTTGTGATGGCAAAAGGGTTCCGGTTCGCGGAGAACCGTGGCAGCCTTTTTGAGAACCTTGTGGCGGTCGCGCTCCGGCAGCGGGAACTACGAGGGGAACTGAATCTCTTCTACTGGAGGAACACGCAGCAGGAGGAAGTGGATTTTGTCGTCCAGCAGAATGGCAGGGTAACGGCACTCATCCAGGTCTGCATCGACACCCATGATGAAAAGACAGATCGCCGTGAGGTAAACGCACTTATAAAAGCCGGGCATGAAACCGGCTGTAAAAAACTCCTCCTCCTGACGATGGATGATGAGTGCGAGACCCGACGAGAATGGTTTGGGATGAAGGGAACCATCACGTACATCCCTCTCTGGAAATGGCTGAGAGCCCCGGCAGACTGGTGAACGAACAGGAGAATTTTAGGGTGCTTTCCTGGTTATGTAATCTTCCGATTATCGAATCATTGAGTGGAAAATCCGCCCCCGGCACCAGTCCAGTTATCCCTTCTGGACGAGTTTTGTCTTCCCCTTCTCCAGCACACGCACCACCGTCTGCCCTTTTTCGAACGAGTCTTTCAACGCGGTGGGATGCTTCTTGATCCCGCCATGCTCGTCCATCCGGTTCGCGATGATGTTGTCGTAGTACTCAAAGCCTGTACCGTTGAAGAACGCCGTGATGGCGGGGAACGCAGCGTCAAACACGTTGTCCCACGAGAGCCCGGCGGTGGAGATAAAGAGTCCCTTGTGCTGTTTGATATGGTCGTTCGAAAAATAGAGTGTCTTTAAGATGAATTTTCGTGCCCAGAGATACTGCCCCCGGTCGATCAATCCCTTCAGTTCCGCCGTGATGCCCATGCTGTAGATTGGGGATGCGACCGCGATGCAATCAGCGGCGAGAATCTTGTCAAAGAGCGTGATTGCGTCGTCGTGCACGATGCAGGAACCGGTCTTATGGCAGGCGTTGCAGCCCATGCAGGGCAGGTAATCGAGGTCGCGGAGCACCACCTTCTCCACCGTTGCCCCGGCTGCCCGTGCTCCGTCAAGGAAGCTGTCGAGGAGCGTCTCCGTGTTCCCGTGCCGGTGAGGACTTCCTGAGATCCCAAGGACGGTGACTGCCATCTCTCACGCCGCCAGTCGTTTCTTGAGTTCAGCAATCACCATCGTCCCCAGTGCCTGTGCATCTACCCGTGCGGTCGGGTGGTGGTCAATCGCGCCCTTCTCGTCCACACTGTTGATCATCAGGTAGTGGATGTCCGCATTCCGGACGTCGGTCACATGATAGAAACATTTGATCGCCGGGACAGTTGCGTCAAAGACATAGTCCCAGCTCTGCCCGGCGGTCGCGAGAAATATTCCGAGGCGCTTTCCCTTCCGTTCCGGGGGAACGACCGGGAGTTTCAGCACATATTTTCTCGACCGGAAGACCTGTGCCCGGTCGACGAGCGCTTTTACCTGCGCACAGAGCCCGAGGCAGTAGACCGGGGAGGAGATGAGGATGCAGTCCGCCGCAATGATCTTGTCGTGGTAGATGTCCATGCCGTCCCGTTGCACGCACTTGTTCAGCTTCTCGCAGGCATTGCACCCCCGGCAGGGGTTGATATTCGCTTCTGAGAGTGCGATCTTGTCGATTGTTACGTCCGGGTCTTCCTCCATTGCTGAAAGCACCCAGTCAAGGAGCGTCTCGGAATTCCCGTGCCGGCGTGGGCTCCCCGCGAAGGCGAGGACGTGTATTGGCATAGTTGAATTCTTAGAGATGCATGGGGAAAAAAGATTGGGTTTGGGGTGCGGGGTTTGATCGGTTTTTCGATCTGGTTACCGGGGGGTTTGTGCCATGGGGGGATATCGGTGCTTTACTATATCGCTGTTGTGATTCTTTCGATATCCCCCGTGCCGCCTCCCCCAGTACCTGGAGGTGATGCACAGTCCACACATAGAGGAGTTCATCCCGCTCAAATGCCTCCTTTCCCCGTGAAGTATATCTTTCAATCTTCGCGGATCGATTCTGCCATATCC
>JAQTSH010000016.1:0-970 GCA_028711405.1 Methanoregula sp. | reverse complement strand
AGTCAAGGAGCGTCTCGGAATTCCCGTGCCGGCGTGGGCTCCCCGCGAAGGCGAGGACGTGTATTGGCATAGTTGAATTCTTAGAGATGCATGGGGAAAAAAGATTGGGTTTGGGGTGCGGGGATATTTTGATGCGCTACATACCTGAGTCATCGATCTGACACACCTTTGGGTTTACCAGAACCTGCAGGATTCAATAGGACATCTCCCCCAACGATCTTTCATTCATCCCAACGAGAGTCATGAATAATACGATGAAGTGCCCGTTTTAAGGGAGGGATATCTGACTGAATGATCGCCCAGATCTCCTCGCCATCGATTGCAAAATAGTGATGCACAAGTATATTTCGAAAGCCTATGATTTTGGCCCATGGAATTTGACTATATCGCTGTTGTGATTCTTTCGATATCCCCCGTGCCGCCTCCCCCAAAATCTGGAGGTGATGCACAGTCCACACATAGAGGAGTTCATCCCGGTCAAATGCCTCCTTTCCCCGTGAAGTATATTTTTCAATCTTTCGGATCGATTCTGCCATATCCAAAAAGACGAAGCCGATCATCTCTCAATTTGGAATCGCTTCAGAGATAACCTGTGCCCTCATCTGCTTCCGCAACAAGGGAACCGTACAGACATCCACATGGCGTCCGAGCAGTGCTTCGAGATCATATGTCAGTCCACCAAGATCAAAGAGGGTTCTGCCCGGTTCCAGTTCAACAAGGAGATCAACATCACTTTTTTCATCTGCGGTATGACGGGCGACAGATCCAAAAATCCGAATATTCGAAGCACCGTAGGATTCCGCAAGCGCGGATATTTCCGCCTTTTTTGTGGCGATCAACTGATAGATGTCCATTTCCTGCATAGTCCTGAAGAAATTGTAGTCGCACACCCATAAAAAACCGATGACCCCACGGTTCCCGGCACTCAGGAGCAATCGGCGTGCCGGTCGAGAGGGGAGTCCCACAAACC
>JAQTSH010000015.1 GCA_028711405.1 Methanoregula sp. | reverse complement strand
GCAATCGGACTGCCCGGGAATGGTGCCATGATCCATTCGGTCGGGAACTTTTCCTTGATTATTTCATATGCCCTATCTCCAAACTTTCCGTCACTAACAATGCCGATTTTCATAACGATACTCCAAGCGCCCGGTACGCGGCTTTCTTAATCGCCCATGCCGGGACATCCTCATACTGTTCATCTCCGATCTCAATCGCACGGCAGCAGGTGCGCTCCCCGGCGAGCGTGCCACAGGAGGGGCAGTCTGTTGAAACGATCCCGGCGGCGAGCAGATCTTCGAGCAGTGTCCCGTTCATGCGGATTTCGTTTGACTCTGCAATCCGTGTCTTGTCAAGGAGCGTCTCGGTCAGGTTGATCTTCACCCCGACAGGAGCGAACTCGTGCCGGAGTTCTTCTATGGCGGCACGGAGCGCGTCGCCGGTCATCTCGCATCGCTCACAGGTCGCGTCACCGACTGCGAAGTGCTTCCATTCAATTTCAAGACGTTTGTACCAGGGATTTTGCATTGAATCTATTCACCTCCCCTTTATCCCATGACTGTACCATAGATTAACCCGGCGAGTGTGCAGAAAAATACGATCAGAAGCACATAGGCGATAGTCTGTTTCGTTCCCATGTATTTCCGGACGACAAGAATACTGGGGAGCGAGATAACCGGATCCGCGAGGAGATACGCAAGCAGCGGGCCCTTTGCCATGCCGAGATCCAGGAACATCTTCGCCATCGGCACCTCGACCAGCGTAGGGAAGTACATAAACGTCCCGAAGAGGACAGCGATGAGGTTTGCGGCCACCGTGTTCGATCCGAGGTACGTCTCAAGAAATCCTCCCGGGAGGATTGCACCGAGCACGCCGGCGATAAAGATCCCGACGAACAATAGCGGGAAGATGGTCTTCATGAACGACCAGGTCTCTTCCAGCCAGGTCTTCTGCTGGTCCTGAGTGAACCACCGTCGTGCTTCGAAGATAATCAGGAGGATAAGCAAGGGGAGAACGATAAACCGGAGAGGCACCCCCGCCAGTTTATTTTCCAGAAAGATGCTCCAGGTACCGACAAAGAGGAGCGCTACCAGTGTCCCGATGAAGAGGATGACGTACTTCTGCCCCCCACCCCCCTCCGTTGCGGGACCACATGCGCACCCGATCGGAGCAGCCACCTTCTCAGGAGGTTTTTCCTTGAAGAGCCTCGATATGATGAGCCCGATGATGATCGCAAAGGTGATGGAAAGAAGGATACGGGCGAGCGCGAAGTCAGCCCCGATCACGCTCCAGGTCAGAGATATAGCAAGAATATTCGTAGCCGGTGCCGTGTAGAGGAAGGCGATGGCCGGTCCGAGGCCGGCACCCTTCTTCTTGATCCCCGCAAAGAGGGGAAGGATCGTGCAGGAACAGACGGCGAGGAGGAGCCCGGAGACGACCGCGACCGGGTACGCCTTGTAGAGCGGGACGTTCGCACCCAGATACTTGGTAATCGATTCTTTGTTGAGCAGGGCGGTCATTGCACCCGCGATGAAAAACGCAGGGATAAGGCAGGTGAGCACATGCGCCATGAGATAGTCAACAAGCCCTGTGATGCCTCCGATCAGCCCGATCATAAGCATGTTTTCGTACATTCGTTCCTCCTTACAATTTTTTAGAAATCCTGTGATTACTTCACGTCCACATTAGCACATGCCGCATCTCTGCCATCAACCGCGAAATCCTTCCTCTCAATCTCAAGACGCTTGTACTGTCGTGTAGTCATTCCTGGTGACTCCCGTTGTCCATGACTGCCCGGACGATCTTCTCGATCTCATCATACTCCACCTCGCACATTCCTTTTTTTTCAATCCCGAGGTCGGTAGCTATGATGTGGCAATGAGGTGCCAGGCGGGATGCGGAAAGTTTCTTCTTCGCGCAACAATCTGTGCACCCATCGATCACGATCACCTGTTCCGCGTCCCCAATCTCCGCTTCGAGTGTTGCGGTTGACTGCTTAGCATGCATCCAGACATATTGTCCCGGCCGACGCTGCATGAGCATGATGGCCGCTTGCGTGGTGAGTTTCCCGGTGTTCGATATGCCGGAGCAGGTGACAAGCGCGGATGTCATTCGTTTGCTCCCGTCACCAACTCTGCGGCATCCTTCCTATAGTAGAACTGGCAGTGACAGTGCCCGTCTTTAGCGATCTCATCTTTGTGGTAGATGCACGGGCAGATGATCGCCCGGTCTTTCTTCTTGTCCCAGGACCGGAGCCGGCACGGGCAATACCGTTCTCCGAACTTTTTCTCGTTACGTGCAAGTCCCCGGATCACGGTATCCAGTACCTTTTTGTCGGAGTTCAGCACCCAGCCGTTCTTTTTTGCGTACTCTTCCGCCCACGCCCGTATGTCTTGTTCAGCAGTCGTTTCTGGTCGCCCCGTATCCTTTTTCCCGGATTATCAGCAGGTTCCGCCGCACCCGCAGCTGCACCCGTTGTCTTTTCCACCGGTCTTTTTCCCCGGAGTCGCAGCATCCTTCTTTCGACCTTCACCTTTCCAGCACGCGGCTACGATCTTTTCGATATCGTCTTCGGTATAGTTCTTCGAAGGTCCTTTGGTGATGCCGAGTTCGGTCATGATAAGGTGTTGTCCCGCCGCGACTCCCTGTGCACCGGCAATTTTCTTTGCGCACAACATCGGGCAGCCGTCAAGGATGACGACTTCATCGGCGTTCAAGGCGTTGACGACAAGGTTTTCAGTACCGATCGCGAGCAGTGCCACGCAGGCAATACTCCCGTAACCCTCCTCAGTTAACTGGACTGCTGCACGGTTGGTCAGTTGTCCGACATTTGCCTGGCCGGCGCAGGGAAAGATGATCCGTTTGGGTTCGTTTGCTCCGCATGAACACGTTGGTGTTTCTGTCATTGTTTTGTCTCCGTCAGCATTTTCTTGATCTCATTCACGTCAGGTATCCTGCCTTCCGCCCGCACGCTATCATTTATGAAGAGTGCTGGTGTCAGCATAATACCCCGGTTCACAATTTCGTCAATGTCATCGACCTTGATCACATCCGCTGTGATCTTGAGGTCCTTAACTGCCTGCTCGGCATTAGCAAAGAGCCGTTTGCATTTTGCACAGCCGGTCCCGATAATTTCGATTTTTGTCATAATATCACGTCACAATTGCCCGGGTGATTTACGGTACTCATCAAGGATTGCACGGGCATACTCCTCCTCGACATTTGGAGGAATGTAGTTGTACACTTTCACCCGCTTCATGAGCACTGCACGGATCTCCGCTTCATTATGCAGATCCTGTTGTTTCACCTCAGCGATACACTCATCCAGCATACAGAGCCCAGTCGGGATTCCGTTGATGATCAGCTGCTTGATACGCCGGAGGGCGTCGGCAGCACAGCAGGGCTTGTTGTCGTTTCCCATGGAATGCACCTGGTGTTCAATCTGATAAGCATTTCAATTTTTATTAAAACACTTTTTGACTTCTAAGATAATAATACTTGGGGATCTTACCGATGCATGCACTGAAAATGGGAAATGGTGGTGATCAGAGGATCTGTCACCGGTTCTTCAGCGGTACAGGAGTCACTCCCGCTTTAATCACCGCGGCTTCAATGTCATGGAGGGAAACGAGCGAAGGATCGTAGCTGACCTTCATTTTGTTGGTTATGGGGTTCAGGCCGAATGCCACAATTCCCCGGAGGGATTTCACCTGCTTCTCAACAATATGCCCTTCGCAGGAACAACCCAAACCCTCGATCCGGTATGTTGCTATCTCCACATGTGCCGGTTCGTTGGCGTCGTGGGCAGGAGATCGTTCTGATAGGGATTCGCCGGCGCAGCAACAGGAACTGTTTCCCATATCAGCAACGGTAGCCGGGACAGATGCTTCCGGCACTGCCCCGCTCCCACAGCAGCATGGACTTTCTGCGGCACTGGTAACGACAACCGGTTCCGGTGCTTCTACAGGCTGGGCTGTGCAGGAACAACAGGATCCTGCCATGCTGCCTGTTTCAGGGATCGACTTTAACACAACCGGAGCCGGCTCTGCACAGGAGCAGGAACGCACGGCAGCGGGGGGCGTATTTGTTGGTCGCTCCATCAGGATCGGCCCCGGTGTAGCGAGGACCGGGGCAATTGCTCCGGCTGGCACTGGGGTCCCGCGTTCTACAGGGCTCTGCCATTTCAACAGCCGCAGCGCATTCAGGATTACAAAGACAGCACTCGCCTCGTTGAGGAGCAGCCCCGTAATCAGCCCGAGGTACCCGAGCAAGGCTGCAATGACCATGAATGCGACGTTGATCAGCGAGACGGCGATGTTCTGCCGGATCGTGGTGACGGTCCGGTGGGAAAGCTCGCGGACATACGCAATCTTTCCGAGGTCATCGGACATCAGGACGACGTCCCCTGCCTCGATCGCGATGTCCGTGCCCGCCGCACCCATGGCGATGCCGACATCCGCAACGGCCATGGCTGGTGCGTCGTTTATCCCATCACCGACCATAGCGACCGCTCCGTACTTCACCCTGAGCTGCCGCACCACGTCGACCTTATCGGTTGGCAGGAGCCCGGCCCGGTAATCGTCAACACAGACGCGGCGTGCTATGGCATGTGCACTCCGCTCATTGTCCCCGGTTAGCATCACCGTCCGGACACCTGCACGGGAGAGGCGCTGGAGGGCTTCGACTGCTCCGGCCCGCACTTCGTCAGCGATCGCTATGAGGCCGGCAAGCTTCCCGTCACAGCTGACCAGAACCACGGTCCGGCCTTCGCTCTCGAATCTTGCGATGGCTTCTTCAGCCCGACTTGTATCGACACCCAGTTCACGCAGGGCAAAGGGATTGCCGATCCGGCAGGTCTGACCCTCGATAGCAGCTGAAACTCCCCGACCGGCTGTCTCCTCGAAGTTCTCAACAGGACGGGCCGAAAACATGCCGCTTTCCCGGGCCTTCCGGACGATCGCTGCCGCAAGCGGGTGGCTGGACCGCGACTCGATACAACCTGCCATGTCGAGTAGTTCGTCGTTGCTGAGATCGCTGTAAGCAATAACCTCCGTGACCGCAGGTCGACCAATGGTCAGGGTACCGGTCTTGTCGAATGCGATCACCTTCACTGTGTCGACCGTTTCGAGATATATTCCTCCTTTAAAGACCGTTCCCTGCTTCGCGGCGTTTGCCATCGCGCCTACGACTGCGACGGGGACTGAAAGGGCGAGACCGCATGAGCACGAGACCACGAAGACGACGAGCCCGCGGTAGATAAACGGGTACCACTCGGCACCGAAGAAGAGCGGCGGTACGGTGGCCACGAGCACACCGAGGATGAACATCGCCGGTGTGTACCATTTCCCGAAGGAATCCGAAAACCGCTGGTATGAGGTTCGCTGTGCCTGAGCTTCCTCAACTGAGAGGATGATCCGAGAGAGCATGGTTTCGGATGCCGGCTTAGTCACCCGGACCTCAAGGAATCCGTTCTGGTTGATCGTCCCGGCGAAAACATCGGAGCCGGGCTCGCACCGCACCGGCACTGGTTCTCCGGTTACGGCAGCCTGGTCAACGTACGACAACCCTGCGATAATCCTGCCGTCGACAGGGATCCGCTCGCCCGGACGGACGATCACGACCTCTCCGACGCCAATCGACTCGACCGCACAGATGGTCTCGCAGCCGTTTCTTCGGACCAGCGCCTCTTTCGGCATCAGTTCCATGAGCGACCGAATTGCACCCCGGGCCTTGTCAACCGCATAAGACTCAAGTACGTCTCCAAGCGAGTAAACGAAGATCAGAACTGCAGATTCCCCCCAGAGTCCGAGTGCCATCGCACCGACCGAGCCGATCAGCATGAGCAGGTGGATTGTTGGCGTCAAGGCACGAAGCGCGATCAGTGCCTTCCGTGCCGGGTAGTAGACCCCAACGAGGACGGCGAGTAGGTAGAGCCCATTGGTGGCAAGGAGCGGAATGCCGGAGTAGCCCGAGATGAACGCGATGAGGGCGATAATTCCGCACCCGTAGAGGGCCAGCTGCTGTGGTTCACGCCACCAGGTGCTTGACCATCCTTCGCTGCGTACCAGTGAGGCGGTCATCCCTGCCTCTGCGACGGTCCGGATGATTTCCTGGACGCTGACAACCGACGGGTCATACCTGACCCGGGCCTGGCCGGTGACCGGTGAGAGATCATGGCCCCGGATGCCTGCGAGAGCATCCAGTTTTCTCCCGAGCATATCGGCATTGCAGGTGCATTCCATCCCTCCAATCTGGAGCGTGACGGTCTCAATCGCTGATTCAGGGTCGTGTTTGTCCATAAGTAATTCCCTCTTCCTTGTTCCGGTGCCCTGCCAGGGCTGGCTGTTCATCGTTTTCCCGGCGCCTGATATATGCCGGTATATTATTTCCAAACGGGGTCATTTGTCTGCCGGGGTTTCCGAAGATCCGAATCCGACAGATAACTCCCGGTACCTGAAAATTTTCCATGGTCTCCTCGTGATGTTGAAAGATAGTCTTCCACTACTTTATCCGAATGCAGAATCGTTCCAAGATTATGTCGTATCAAAAAAGAGCCGGGGGATCTTCGCCCCACCCAACGCACCCAGGACAGAGAGCCATAGTGTTCAACCACATTTGATAGTATTTCAAGTTTTATTGAAACTTCTTTTGTTCTTCAAGATATTAATACTTAGGTATTTCACAATTGTTTGAAATACCAGGGTTTCATTTGAACGAGAAGGAACCTGTGCAGGAAGAAAATCCCCCGTTGCAGGCAACATCCACATTTGATTTTTACTGTGAAAACCTTCCTTTATCCCAAGAGCGCATTGAACAGATATCCCGTCAGGGTAATAGCAATGAACATGATTCCGACAAAGATTGCGAGAAGTTTGATCTTCATCACTTTACGGAGGATGATCATCTCGGGAAGCGAGAGGCAGATGACCGCCATCATGAATGCAAGGGCGGTACCCATTGCCATTCCCTTTGCTGTGAGAACTTCCAGGATCGGGATCATACCCGCTGCATTCGAGTAAAGCGGGATTCCGACAAGCACCGCTATCGGGACTGCAAGCGGGTTGTCCGGTCCAACGATATTGATCAGGAAGTCCGACGGGGCATATCCGTGGATGACGGCACCGATCGCAATACCGATGACGATGTAGGGAATCACTTTCAGCGAGATACTCTTCGATTCGCTGATGCCAAATCCGATCCGGTCCCGCCAGTTCATCGGTTTCTCGGCCTGGTCCTGAACCGTATTATTCCAAACGAATTCCTCTATCTCACTTTCGAGATGGAGGCGTCCGATGATGACACCGGCGAGGATCGCGATGATAAGACCGGAGACGACGTAGATGAGCGCGATCTGCCAGCCGAACATGGCAAGCAGCATTGCGATCGCCACCTCGTTGATGAGCGGGGAGGCGATCAGGAACGAGAAAGTGATCCCAAGTGGCACGCCGGATTCCACGAACCCGATGAAGAGTGGGACTGCCGAACAGGAGCAGAATGGTGTGGGAATACCGAGGAGTGCTGCCATGATATTGCCTACTCCTTCGCTGCGTCCCGCCACCAGCTTCTTCACCCGCTGGGGAGTAATGAAGGTCCGGATAATGGCGATCAAAAAGACCACAACAGCAAGGAGCAGCGAGACCCAGATCACGTCGTAAACAAAAAAGTTCACTGTCGAGGCGAGGGGACTGCCCTGCACGAGCCCGAGGACCGTATAGGTCACCCAGTCGGCGAATAGTTGTAAAACGTTCAGCATCTTGTTATCCTCCGGTTATTTTCTGATCGATATTGTTCTCCATCAAATCGGCGAATGACTCAACCTGCGCACCCGCCGAAGATAATAGTGGATTACCATAATTTTTCATGTTTTTTTACCTCGTTTTTTGCCAAAGACGTATCTACAATTCTGCACAATGAGCCGGTTATTCTCCGGAATTATCATCTATTAAAAAAGATGGCGGATCTGCACCCCATCCGACACAACAGTTGCAGAGAGCCATTCTTCATCCTCATGTGATGTAATTTCAAATTTTGTTGAATCAACTTTTTACCGACAAGATATTTATACCTACGCATTTCATATTAGTTTGAAATAGCTGGGGAGTACTATGGCGACGAAACGACAAGGAACAAAATTAAAAAAAGAACCCATGTGCCGGACCGAGATCCCGGGGATCATCCAGTTCGATCTCGAAGAAGTCGGCGGCGTGAACGGGCTCAACAAGCGTCTGCCATCAAAGAAAAACATCGAGAAGATCAGTGCGATACACCACGCACTCTCTGACCCGGTCCGGATACATATCCTTTACCTCCTAGCCATCCAGCCGCTCTGTGTCTGTGTGATCAAAGAATGCATCGGGATCGCCGGTTCAAAACTGTCATACCACCTGAATATCATGAAAGAAAGCGGGCTTGTCGATTCAGAACAACAGGGCAACTGGATCATCTACCGGATTACTGAAAAGGGAAAGAAGTACGCTGAAGAGACCGCGTGACCGGAATGACAACAAAACCGCCCGGTCAATTGTGTGATGCTGGCAACAACCCGGCAACATGCCAGGTTGAAGCGGTGCTCTCGATTGACCGTCGCGGGCAGGTTGTGATTCCAAAGGAGATCCGAAAACGGGTGAACATCCGTGACGGGGACAAGATTGCCCTTGTCAGCTGGACGAACCGGGATGAGATCTGTTGTCTCTCCCTGATTCGCGCCGACAACCTGTCTTCAGAAGTATCCGGCGTGCTGCATGCCCTTCTTGCCGACAAGGATTGATTATCCCCCGCGTAAGGTTCGCAAACGGGATGGCGGGCTTGGGCAATTCAAAATAATTTTAAATGATTGGAGCTTACGGATACCTATGGCAGAGAAAAAAGGATTTTTTGAAAAGATCTTCGGAAAACAGGAATCGTGCTGCTGCGGCCCAAAGATTGTACCGAAAACTGATGCAAAGAAGAACGCGGATGAGAAGGGCGAATCCTGTGGTTGCTGCGGCCCTAAGATCGTCCCGAAAACCGAGACAAAGAAAGAGTAATGGAATAATGCCCGTGCTCTCCCGATTTTTCACGATTCTCCTTCTTGTCTCACTTCTGATCGGGTTCGGTCTCACCGCCGGATGCACTGCACCCGCCAAGTCCCCCGCATCGGTACCTGTGGCAGCCAATGCGAGTGGCACAGTCGAAAAGGTTGAGGTCTTCCATTTCCACGGTAACCAGCAGTGCGATTCATGTATCGCGGTCGGGGACCTCGCGGAAAAGACGGTAAATGCAAATTTTAAGGATGAACTCGCATCGGGTCTGCTGGTCTTCGCACACGTGAACGCGCAACAGCCGGAGAATTACGCGCTCGCATCGAAGTACGGTGTGACTGGTTCGTCGCTCTGGATCGGAGTGTATGATGCGACCGGGTTTCACAAGGAGCAGGACATCCGGGTCTGGTCTTTGATCAACAACAAAGACTTGTATGCGACATACCTCTCGGCGATTATTAGTAAGCGCCTGAACGGAGATCTTTCCTGAAATGGATCTCCTGAATTTTCTCGGGACGATGGGGGAGAGTTCCGTCCCGGTCGTTGCTGCATTTTTTATCGGGTTGATGACCGCGATTAGTCCCTGCCCGCTCGCAACGAACATCACCGCCATTGCCTATATTTCGAAAAAAATTGACAACAGCCGACACACGCTTCTCACCGGGTTTGTGTATACGCTCGGCAGGATGGCAGCGTATATTGCGGTCGCATCTGCAATCGTATTCTTCGGCATGAACATTCAGATCATCGCAATCGGGCTCCAACACTACGGGGAACTCCTGCTCGGACCATTCCTCGTTCTGTGTGGCATCTTCCTGCTTGATATCATCCATCTCGACCGGCTGCCCGGCGGTGACTGTTTTGCCGGGTTCACGTCCGGCATCTCGACACGGCTGGCAGACTGGGGATACCTGGGGGCATTCCTGCTTGGCATCGTCTTCGCGCTCTCATTCTGCCCGTTCTCCGCCGTGCTCTTCTTTGCCATGCTGATCCCGCTCGCCCTTGGTGCCGGTGATCCGGTGATCATTCCGGCGGTGTTCGCCCTTGCCACGGGTTTACCGGTCATCGTGATCTCGTACCTTCTCGTCAAAAGTGTAGGAAAATGCGGCGGTTTTGTCCAGAAAATCGGGGCAGTGGAGGTTTGGATACGAAGAGTAGTTGCGGCGGTTTTTATTGTCATTGGGATGTATTATACCGTCATCATCTACGGAGCGGGGATGGTTTAAAAACCGGATGCGATCCTAACCCGCCCACCCATTCCACGGTAAAAAACGATGTTGATGAAAACGATCAGGGTATCGCTATGAGGACCATGGCGTTCGAACGCTCATCATGAAACGGTGAGCAGCGGAATCAGCTGCGTTTCGTTCCCGTTACGAGATAGAATGTCAGCGAACTGAAAAAATGCCCGGCAGTATCTGCCCGTGAATGTTCTTCAGCCCAGGGTTCCACTTTACAGGAACTGACAATCCCTGCCTGGACAGCAAGAGTTGCTGTCGTTTCAAGATCAAAAATCCTCCGGGCAAGGGGCAAGCTGGTGATCACCAGGCTCATGGGAGTAACTTCAATATCGGAAAGACCGGCTGCCGAAAAACTCGTAGAGAGGGTACGCCCTGCCCAGCCCGAAGGGATACGGTCGCACCAGAAGTTCAGGATTTTCCGGGTTACCTCACGTTCACCTGGCCAGAGGACGAATGTCTCCCAGTCCGGTTCGAATACTACGATTTTCCCGGTCTGGCGGGTCACCCTTGCCATCTCCCGGATGACGACAGATGGATCTTTCGTGTGCTGAAGTACGCGATCCGCCCGGACCGCATCAATTGTCCCATCAGAAAATGCAAGGTTTGATGCATCACAGAGCGCATAGTCAGGAGTTATACTGCCAGCACAACCCCGGGCCCGCGCTGAAGTGAGCATCATACTGCTTACATCGATTCCGATTACCTGCCCTGTCGGACCGGTCATGCCTGCAAGAATTGTCGCATCAACACCGTTCCCACAACCGATCTCCAGCACGGATGCACCGGGTCGGATCGCAAGTTTCTGGTAACTCTGACGTTTACATTCCTGGAAAAAAGGCAGCGAGTGGATCAGGTCCAGATATGTTACAAAGGAATGGGCATCTCCCGCAGCATCAACACCGGCGAATCCTGAAGCAAATGAGTCCATGATACTCCAAAATGATTATTTTTGACTTCTAATATTGCTGCTTTCAGAATTTCAAAATTTTGGAACACCCTTTATTTAAAACGATCAGAAATTATTCCTTCCACACTTCAACCATGGACTGGTCGCCCCGGTACCCGATGAACGAGTGGAGCGAATCGTGCCCGACCGCCCGTGTCCGCATTCCCGGATCAGCAGGGTTGAAGAAAGAGAGCCGCCCGTTATCGATCCCGGTCACAACCACCCAGTGCGGGAGATCATCAGCGCTGTAAAACCGGGTGCTGGTTACGAACAGAGGGACGTGGCCCTGGCGTAGAACTGCACGGAGGACTCTGGCGGTGATCGATGCCCGGCGCTCCCTGACCCCGAGATTCCTACACCGGATCCGCCGCTCGGAGAACTGTGCCCGGAGCACGTCCCTCGCCTCATCCTCGAGCGACGGATCGATTTTTTCCACGAAATCAATCCCGCCGGTGTTACTGGCAACACGTGCACAGAACCCCCGGGTTGCAGCAGAAAATGCGAGACCATACCTGCTGGTTCCCGGGACAGCAACGAGGTTTGCTTCCCGCCAGATATCGATCTCCAGTTCCTTTGAGAGCACCAGAGTGTCATCCAGGTATTTCATCGCCATCATCAGGCAGGCAGGGCCACAGGTAAAGTCATAGTGCTGCCGGTAAAAGGGTATGGGGTGGTGGAGGGAGGATTTACGTTCAGTCATCATATCGATCCGATCCAAGGCTATCATACTGGGATTTCCTTATGAACGGATGAGTGTTTCTGATCAGCCTCACAGCGAAGCACAGGACCTTTCTTCCTTTACATCTGAAATCTGCTTTTTGAGCGCGGCAAGTGCGTGTTTCCCACGAGACTGAGGGAGTGCCTTCTTGTTCAGGTGTTCGAGATGGTCAACAATCGCAGGCAGGAACTGTGCGGGAAATCCAATGACCGTCTCATTGTGCCCGATATCGGTTGCATCCCGGCACCCATAACAGCCAAACCCGAAGTTCAACCGCTGTTCGAGGAATGGTATCACTGTAGAATCGACACAGGTTGCCTGTAGCACCGCTGTCGATGCGGTCACACGCTCCCCGCCCTTCACGTGCATATATGCAAGAACGATCCACATCAATTTCTCCACCTCGTCCTCGACAACAACAATATCCGGCACATTTACCGCTTTGTCCAGGGGGAACACATCGAGCTGCGCAATTTCACCCATGTTTAGCACCGCCATCTGCTCGAACATCCTCCTCCCAACCGATTCTTCGGCTGTTATACCAAAACCCATCAAACCTTTTCCGGTCTTTAAGGGCTCGGGAAGCGGGCGGAACCCGAATGCCCGGGCTGCTGCCGGGCAGGAAAGTGTTGAGGCATTGACCATCACATGATCGCCATGCCGAGCCCGCATGAGTGCCTGGCAGTACCGGTGGCTCTGCGCCATTGCTGCCCCAGTGACCGGTTCTGCGGTCTTTTGCAGCCTGACACCGATCGGTGAGCCCGTCAACCCGAGAATCTCTTTCATCCGGATACTATACTTCTGTATCTCGTCTGGTGTTACCATAATTCCTCATCTCCTGCAAGCAATTCAAGATTAATTGAAGTTACATGGGGTGGACTATGTTAAATAGTTTGATATTTCATATAAAGTTGAAATGCTTTGCAGACACATCCTGTAACAGACATGCCATTGTTTATTGAATCAATCAGGAGGGAACGATCATCAGAGCTTCTGGAGATTCACCGGGGCTCCAGGATGTTTGATATCATACCATCCCTTCACCAGGATGATTGATCCTATAACGATGAAGCAGAGTGAATGGACGCCATACACCCACGTCTCGTGGGGAGAGTTTCCCCAGATCAGGCTTATCCAGAAGAACGGACAGACCAATCCGAAAAGAGCAAGACCGGCACCGATCATCATCAGGCTTTTTGCCTGTCGTTCGTCAGATCTCATTCTGCTCTCTTGTATTAGATCTTTTACCATAAATCACTCAACAGAATGTTTTCCGGTTTCTCTTATCCTTCATGATAACGATTCCCGCTGTGATGCAGCCGATACCTGCGATAACGACAGTCGGCAGCAACCAACCGCTGCCCGATACAACGGCATTAACAATGAAAATGAGCGCAACGCCGCCTATACAGGGAGCAAATACCTTCAGGACTGGAGACATCATCGGTTTTTACCCTCGAATTCCCTTCCAAGCTGGATCCTGTATGCGATCACAAACCCGATGCCGAACAGGAAAACAAGAAACGAGTGGATCGCATTGAATATGAGTTCATCCCCTCTTGCACCGGACAGCAGGGATAACCAGAAGATAGGGCAGAAGATCCCGACAAGCATGATACCGTACCCGATTCTGATATTGCTTTTCAGGTGGATCTCCCGGTTCGTGATCTGATCCGGGAGCGTTCCGGTTTCACCCCGCAGCAACCGCAGGACCTTCTTCGCAAGCATCGTGTAGGGACAGCAGGAGATCAGGTAACTGAGGGATCCGCGTATTCCCCCGGGGGGTGAGGTGCAGGGAGCCGGGCACGGGGACACTCCGTGCTCATTGGCTCTGTCATGCCCCATTTTCTGTCCAGTCATTTTTTCATCATCCTGGTACCCCATAATCATCCGACAAATAATGCATAGAAGACAAAACCTCCCAGGGTTGCCGTGATGAATACCCAGAGGACGTAGGCTGCGATGGCTTTGGGTTTGAGCATGGAGCCCAGGATTGCAATCTCCGGCAGGCTCGCGCCGGTTCCGCCGATGAGGAGTGCCATCGCGGCACCGAGGCTCATGCCTTTTGCGAGAAGAACCGAGAGCAGCGGAATCGCCATCTCGATTCTCAGGTAGAGCGGGACCCCGATTGCTGCGGCAATCGGGATTGCGAGGAGATTCGAGTTGCCTACGTAGGTCTCGACAAGCGTTGCAGGGATAAACGCCGCGATGATGCCGCTGATCGCTGCACCGATGAGCACGTAGGGGATGATCTGTACAAAGAGTGCCCTGGCAAACGGCATGCTTCGGACGATACGGGGCAGGTTGCATTCCCAGAAACCGCCCCTCTCATATTCCGCCGCGGGTGATGTTGATCCGCAGCACGCTGACGATGAAACTACGGGTTCGGAGCAAGATGTCGAAACCGGTTTCGTAACCGGTGCAGAACACCCGATTCCCGAAGCGAGCGGTGCCGGAGATGCACTGCACGGTAAAATGTCGCATGCCCGTTGCTGCACCCCGGCAGAACACCCACAAGCGGATGCCGGTGCTGAAGCTGACGCAGGACAGCACGATTCGACCGCAAACATCACTTCCTTGACCTCATGTTTCAGCCGAGTGCTGCCGAGGAACGCTCCGCCGATAATCGCCATAACAAGGGTCATGACAAAATAGACGAGAGCGATCCGCCAGCCGAAGACCCCGAAGATGATTCCCACGACCATGAAATTGCACACCGGTGAAGAGAATAAAAATGCAAGCACGGTCGAGAAAGGAACTTTCGACTCGATCATACCCATTGAGACAGGTACCATGGATGCACTGCAAAACGGAGTGAGTATCCCGAGAAGTGCCCCGATGAACGGACCTTTCCTTCCGAGACCGCTCCCGAGGCGTTTCTGGATCTTTTCCTGCGGGACATATTCGCGAACGATACCGGTGAGCACCGAGATAACAGCGATAAGGAGCACGAGCACGATGGCAACGTGGATAAATTCATTTAATGCGATAGTCAGTTGTTCTTGTAACACGGTTTTCACCATCAGGTTAGGAATCTCCGGCGGTGTGCAAGCCAGGATTAATTCCAATAATTCTCTGCCAGCACTAAATTTATATAGGATACTAATTCGAATCGTATATACTATAGAAAATCATAGTTAAAACCGTATGATGAAAGATCCCTCTTGTTATTTCTGCCCGGTTGAGGGCACGCTTGATGTGATCGGCGGGAAATGGAAACCGCTGATCATATGGTTCCTGCGAAAACGAGTACTGCGGTTCAGTGATCTGCGGCGGTCAATTCCCGGCATAACGGATGTAATGCTCACCAAACAGCTCCGTGAACTTGAGGAGGACGGTGTGATCAAGAGGAAGGTCTACAACCAGGTTCCGCCTAAGGTTGAGTATTCACTCACTCCGCTGGGGATGACGATCATCCCGCTTCTCGATGCGCTCTGCGACTGGGCAATCGAGCATATGAAGATCCCGATGATTGATGATGATGAAATTGCACTGTCATCGAAGAAAATGCGGAGATGATGAGCGCTTGTCGCACATATCTTTATCAGCAAAAACATCCAGAGCGAGTACAATCATGACAATATTGAGTGTGATCCTTGCGGGAAATGCGTTTTAAGTTTTG
>JAQTSH010000236.1 GCA_028711405.1 Methanoregula sp. | reverse complement strand
ACTGATTGAAAGTTTTCATGGATGGAATAGAGGGGAATTCGTGCACCTATACAGAGGAAAGGTGTCAATATAATGGCTTTTGCGAGATTCCCCGGCGATACCCTCCATTGCTTCTCATCCCATTTTATAACTGAGTTGATGAACGAGACAAAATTGAGACGATCAAGAAATGTGGCAACGATGATCGCAAGTAACGGAGTTTGTACGATATCGCGTCCGTTTGCAGTTTCTGCATCTTTAATTAAATCTGTAAAGACCGAGTCTTTCATTGCTCTCTTTTTGTGCATGAGTATATTTTATCATTTGTATTAATTGTACTTTTGGATAAGTGGTTATAATTCAATGCTACTTTTCATGAGGGTTCGCAAAGTGAGTATCATCCGTAAAGAGTATCATCATCTCACGGAGGGCTCCGGTCTTTGATGCATGAAACAGGTACATCGGGGAGAAGGTCTTCGTCATTTGGTTCACTGCACTGACGAACTTCAGTGCCGTCTTGACGCTGTCGCTTTTGCCGCTCTGTGTCTGTCCCGCTACATGGATATGCACCGCATCGGTTGCGTTCTCTACGCTCATGTTCGCAGCACAGTAGAGAACGGCTTCCAGGATGTGCTGATCTCCCAGCCATACGCGGGAGAATACTTCTTTTGTGAATGCCAGAAATTCCCCGTTCTCGTATATCTCTTGTGCCCGGCGCAGCAATTCCGGGTCGGGAGCAGTATCCGGCTGTTGAGCCGGGGTGTCTGCTGTGCGGGGTTCGTGTCCGGGTGCTGCCGGTTTCGGGTCCCGCGCTGAAGGATGTGCTGCGAAGTCCGGATCGAGCCGGTCACGGAGTTCCCGCCAGCGTTGTTTTCCCCCGCCACAGGAAGTGTGCTTGCATCCCGCAAAGATCGCACCGCTCCTGAACTGGATGGCATACGCCCCATCGTTATGGGCTGTTGAGAACGGGCACTGGTCCAACTGGTAGAGTGTGCCGTCTTTGTACGGTTTTTCGTACCGGATGGTTTGCCCGTGCTCCAAAAGCCAGCAGCGCAGGTCTATTCCGGTCTCGCGTGCTGATGCCGGCTGGAGTGGGTGAGGTTCGTTCGGCAGTTGTCCGACCAGGGTTTCGAGTTGTTCACGGCTGACGATACCGAATGTTTCCGGGGAAGAGAGTAGCGCACTTCGCCGGTATGGGCGTTCTGTCGTGGAATCTCCTTTTCGTGAGACTGTGCCGTAGAGTTTCCAGATCCGGGCGGCGTTGTAGTTCGCGGGATCGACGAGGACCTGTTCGTCCGAGAAGAGCAGGTCGAGCGTTTCGAGGCATGATCTGACGAGCGCGGTTGATAAGTCATCGTTTGGCAGGTCGATGCGGTAGAGCAGGTGTGCGCCGTTGCCGCTGTCTGCCCGTAGGGGTTCGGGATATCCGAGGCAGGCGAGCCATTCCGCGATTGTGGCACCTTTCGCGAGCGCGAGGGCGTGTTCTTCGTCCGTGCTCGATATACCGCTCGGGCGTACAGGGTCGATATCAATCGGCAGCCAGTGCCGGCGTTCGATGTCGGCATCTGCTGTGGCGGCATCCTTTTTACCGAGGCGCATCTTGATCCGGTTTGCCCGACGGGAGAAAAGCGCCGGGTTCACCGGGTTTATCGTGACGTAGATGCCGTGCACGGTCGGGAGCCCATCGAGGGTTTCGACAGTTGCCGCGAGTTCTTCCGGCGAATCAAAGTAGCCGCTTGCTATGCCGTCTTCCGTGATCGCCCGGACTTCGAGGCACTGACCGGGTGTGGAGAGTAAACGGATGGCGGGGAGATACTCAGTAGTCATGGAGCCTGCACCTCCAGTGTCACGTGGCAATTTTTCTTATCTTCCGTGATGGTGACCTCAGTGATAGTGACCTCAACACCGCAATCCCTGCATCGGATATACCCACCTTCCCGGTGCCAGAACGGTGTGTCGCAGACAGGACACAGGAGATTGCATGGGTCGTTACGGCAATCAGGAGCGATTATGGGCATTCCGACGCCTCCGCTATACCCGGGGAACACGGTAAAAAACCGCCACGATCCAAAAGGCGGGGATAATATCCACAACTGCACACGGGCGAGCTGTGGTAGTATGATGGTGCGGAGCGCGTCCAGATCCCCGCGATATCGTTTCGCAACCTGCGCGGCACTGCCGACTGCCACCCGTGTCCGTTCGGTCTTGATCAGCGCCGGGTGACCCTCGCGGTTCCAGGCGATCAGGTCCACCGGCGACTGCGACCCGGAGCACAGGAATACCTGGTACCCCCGTGCGGAAAGGTAGGAATGGGCGGTGTGTTCGACGGTTCTCGCACGGGTAAAGGTGCGACGGGGTTCCCCGGTCATGGTGTCACCTGTGAGGGTTCCATTCGGGGTTCCGGGAGGGACAGGGCATCCGCTCCATCGATGACGAACTGATATTCTGCTGGCATGGGATCACCGGTTTGCCGACAGCAATAGCCTTTTACCGTGAACAGGGAATGTTATTAGTGACCTTGTTCGTGTAATGATTTTGACATTGTTGTGGTTAACAAGATCTATTGTTAGCGGGGGGGTCATTACCATAGTTTGCATGAGCATCCCTCCTTCGAAAAGACCAGGAGTTCTCCTTCTTCACAATGCTTTCCGATTCCTTTGAACCCGGTTCGGTGTTCATCGGCTCCGATTCCTTTACGTCTTACGTACGATTGTTCCATAGATTTCTCACCTTGTGCAGATGTGGAAACGAAAATTAGTTGAAGAGGCATCGCCCCGTAGTGTTCTGCACAGATGTAATTTATAATGAAGAGAAGTGAAAGATTTTGATTATCTTTCGTTTTTTATCCACAGGTATTCCGTTCAGGGCGTTCTCGAAAGATCCTTTCGAAATGGATATTGAACGTTTATTCTTTTTCCGGAGCGTTCCTTTTACGGATGAGTTCCGCTCTTTACGCAGACTTCCAGCCGGCAACGGGCGGGTTTGAAAAGCGGCGTTTCGGGCACTTCCGGGAGGTTGCGCGGGGTTTTGGGATCTTCGATTCTGATTCAACACGTCCGTATACGCGCACAATGTCTTGTCAATGTTACCGGTCACGGGGCTCGCCGGTCTTCCCCGCGTGGTGTGCCGGAGTGAGCTCTCTCTTCATTGTGTGATATGGCATACAGAGGGATGAGAGGAGTTTCGCACTACGCATCGGCGTATCAGGATAAAAAACGGAACAGAGCAGGATCTTTACAGAGGCAATCGCATGCAGGTATTGAAACGACCTCCCGTGTAAGGCATCAGGGAAGGTTCACGACCACGTCGGGTGTGATGCGGGGTGAACGTACGTTCCCGCCAGTTTTTTGCCGTAGATGGCTTCTTCGATTTTCTGTTGAAACCGACGCATCAAGTGCAGTTGGTGAGCTGCCTGCTTTTCTCTCTGGATCTCTTCGGAGCTTCGGACTCCCTTTGGCGCTGCGCTTAATTCTCTTCGGGTTTCTTCTGACAGGAATATGCCGGACATCGGGCTGCGTTTGCCGAGCTTTGCTTCACTTAATTTTTTACGGGTTTCTTCTGAAAGGGGTTTTCCTTTCCTCGCTTCACTCATTTTCTTACGGCTTTCTTCGGAATGGTGTCTGCCGAGCATCGGGCTGATTCTGCCTTTCAGTGCCTCACTTGTTTTTCTTCGGCTTTCTTCTGAACGGACTTTCCCTTTCAGTGCCTCACTTGTTTTTCTTCGGCTTTCTTCGGAATGGTGTCTGCCGAGCATCGGGCTGATTCTGCCT
>JAQTSH010000235.1 GCA_028711405.1 Methanoregula sp. | reverse complement strand
GCGATCGCTTCCGTGCGCGATCCCCCACCAATCCGGGGGGAACGGGAGAGCGCCCGTTCGAGCCCGGAGAGTGCATGGGTGCCGGTGATGATCGTCACACCCTGGTGTTTCAGGTCCTCTGCGATGGTTTGCGAGAACTCCCATTCACCGGGTTTTGCGAACCCGACCACATGGGTGACAACGATCAGCTGAAGCCCGGAGCCCTGGATCGCGCCGGAAAAAATACGCGCCGTCTCACCGGATGTGCTGGCGATAACGATCTTTTTTATCTTCAGTTCTCCTGCCCGCTCGATCGCAAACCGTGCGGCATCCTGTGTATTTGTCGGACCCGGCGTATCAAAATAATAGCAGGTTTTGGCGGTAAACGTCATAAGTACCTTTTAATAAGCAGGCATGAAAAACTTTGTTAGATTTGAAACGAGCATAAACGACCTTCGGGTTTTTTATGCAGCATATTGACAACATCATTACCGGTCATCCGACACGTTCGGACAATTTACTGAGGAACTTTGCATGATTACACTGGCACTTGCGGGAAAACCCAACTGCGGAAAGTCGACCTTCTTTAAGGCGGCAACAATGGCGAATGCCGAAATCGCCAATTATCCCTTTACGACCATCAACCCGAACTTTGGCGTCGGGTACGTGCGGACGAAGTGCCCGTGCCACGACCTTCACCTCACCTGCGGGCATTGCGTTGACGGAAACCGGTTTGTCGCGGTGAACCTGATCGATGTCGCCGGGCTCGTGCCGGATGCGCACAAGGGCAAGGGACTGGGAAACCAGTTCCTCGACAACCTGCGGCAGGCGGATGCAATCCTGCATGTGGTTGATGCCAGCGGCGGTACGGACAGCGAGGGCAACCCGGTGGGCGTGGGCAACCATGATCCGGCAGAGGACATCAAGTTCCTCGGGTTCGAGATGACCATGTGGGTGTACGGGATCCTCGAAAAGCACTGGACCCGTCTCACACGGCAGGCAGCGGTGAAGACGTTCTCGATGCACCAGGGAATTGCCGAGGTCTTTACGGGTCTCGGGATCACCCCGGAAGAGATCCGTGATGTAGAACTGGCGTTAAAGATCGATCTCGTCCACGTGAATATGGAAGACCTCGTGCCGTTCTGCGCGGAGATGGTGAAGATTTCAAAGCCGATGCTTGTCGTGGGAAACAAAGTGGACGAAACCCCTGCGGCATTACGCGCGAAACTCGCAGAGGCGAAAGTGGCGTTCGCGAGCGCTGCATCGGAACTGGCACTACGAAATGCAGCGGCAGCGCATGTCGTGACGTACCTGCCCGGCGACGCACAGTTTGGCGTGGCTGCCGGCGTGACGCTGTCACCGCCTCAAAAAGCCGGACTTACAAAGATTGCCGGCGTGATGAAAGAGAACGCAGGTACCGGTGTCCAGCAGGCGATCAACCGAGCGGTGTTTGAACTGCTCAACCGGATTGTCGTCTACCCGGTGGAGGATGAGAACCATTTCTGTGACAAACAGGGTCGCGTGCTGCCGGATGCGTTCCTGATGAAGCGTGGCTCGACCCCTCACGATCTCGCCTTCCAGGTCCATACCGAAATCGGCAAGGGATTTCTGTATGCGGTGGATGCCCGGACAAAGATGCGGATCAAAGAGAACCACATCTTAAAGGATGGCGATATTATCAAGATCGTGAGTGCCGCCAAGTAACCCCCACATCCCCATGAAGTGCGACGCCCGTCATCTCGTTGTCTGACACTCGTGCCGCTCTTTTTACGAAAATATCCTTTTTTTGCGGTTTTTCTGTATCCCCGACGCGGATTTTCCGCAAACCTTTTAAAAGGGTGAAAGTAAACACAGAGCTTACCCAAAAGTAGGGCAGGAGGTGGATTTTTTGGGTGGAGAGATCTATCAGGCGCAGGTGATCCGGAATTTCTTTGACACGATCACGGGCACAGACCGGAACCTGACACGCATCTACATGTGCGTCATGAGCCTTGCAAAACTCCGCATGGAACCGCCCGAAAAGATGGCGTCCCTGCTCGACCAGTTGAAGAAGAGCAAGCTGCACAAGGAGTTGTCGGTCGACCTCCTTGATTTTGTCTGCGATGCGGCAAACGAGCTCGAGCTGAATGCAGTCCAGACTGCGTTCGGTGTGAAGGACATTAAAGAAGTGGCAGGAGACTTTTCAGGCATCAGCCTGGACAGCCTGTAATCTTTTTTTTTGGGTTGATCCCGTGGGAACCCTCCCTGCCGGAACAGGGAGTGGTAGCCTCATTTTTATCCGGAACGATGCACCATGCAACGTGATCGATGGAATCCTGCACGGTCCCGGATGTTTCCATGCCCGCGCAGTTCAGACCAACCCAAGCGTCCGTTTGTAGGCGGAAAGAATTTTGGTTACGTACTTCCGGTGCTCGTCCAATGCCTGCTCATCATCCGGAGATGCAATCACGGCAACGGCATAGACGAGAACGAGGGCATTGTCAAGTTCGAGCGTGCCCGGATCTTCAACCTGTTCCGGGGGGAGTTTCACCGCGACAAATGCACGCTCCGCATCAGAGAATGTGAGGCTGAGGTCCGCATCCACGAGCGAATTGTTCAGGTCATCGGCATTTACCTTGATAATCTGGAGAGATTTTCTGAGCACGGCGTCACTGTCTTTTCGGGCATCACCCGGAACGAGAGAGAGTGCGATAGTGCATTCATTGATCGCGTTTGCGTAGATGCCAAACCTGAATGCGAGAAATGCAGACGCGATCTCATGACCGGTCTTTTCGGGAATGCTCATGTAAAACGGGGTTAACCGTACGATATAATCCTTGAGAAATTGCTCCATTTTTTCCGTCTCCTCATTGTTGGTTTTTAAACCATAGTTTGCGCGGGGAACGATACTTTCAGCACCAGATACGAACGGGCACCCGGTGTGGGATGTTCTGGTAGTATGTTTACGCAAGAATCAGACATGAACATATCCATCCCGGTCATTGCGGTGTGTCAATATTACAGGTTTATATGGGAATGACGTCCCAATATTCAAACTACCGGTATGGGCTCATTATTCTTTTCTGATGTACATGCCGATGCTCGTGCAATCGCTCTGCTTGCCTCCTGCATCCGGCGCCCCCGATTCGCGGAATCGTTCGGGCAGATCGACCGGATCATTAACCTGGGGGACATCCTCCACCGGGGCAACCAGCCAAAGGAATCGATCGAGATCATCCAGGCGCTCGCACAGGATTACCCACTCAATTCAATTCTCGGGAACCATGATCACGCATTTTTGAATGATATCGTCGTGTCCGGCAGCGATATAGCCAGCGCCGCAAGTCATGAACGGTTGCGCAACTCCCCGTTGCTCACCATGTTTGACCATATGCCCCTCGAATGGGTGCAGGATTCGGTCTTGTGCGTTCATGGGGGACCGCTGAACCTCGGCACCTATATCCTCCGGCTGAAATGCTGGCAGCGGCTCTCGCACAACACCGGCGATTCGTTCACCGGCTATCATTACACCGCGCAGATGGCATTTGCCGAACTTGAAAAACGAGGTCTTTCCCACATGGTCTGCGGGCACCAGCATTTGCATATCTGCTGTCGGAAGACGGAGGATGGAATCCGCGAGTACCCACTCGAGTTTGTGCCAGTCCCCTCCCTCACGGATACAAAATATCATCTCGAAGTGGCACGGGTGCCGCTCACCGTTCCGTCTCTCTTCCGCATCGGGAGCTGTCACGGGGATGAACCGGAATTTGCCTACGCGGACGAGTCCGTATTTTC
>JAQTSH010000234.1 GCA_028711405.1 Methanoregula sp. | reverse complement strand
CCGGGCACAAGAGACCGGGCAATTGAGCTGGTCTGATCCCTACATCGATGCCAGCGGAAAAGGACTGATGGTCACCTGCTCGCGGCAGGTTCCGGCGCAGGATCATGGCTGGACGTGGATCGTCGGAGCGGATGTAACCCTCGATACGATCAACCGGCAGATCATCAACACCCAGGTGAGCGACCGGGGGTATGCGTTCCTGCTCGACACGAAGGGGAATGTGATCTCCCGACCCGGCATCTCCGCAGGGGACGGGAAATGGGATGACTCTTTCGAGACCGAGAACCTTCTCGCAAACAACAACTCCGCACTTGCCACCGTGGCGCGTGCCATGATTGCCGGGCAGACCGGGGTTCAACGGGTCCCCTTCTCCGGCGGGGAACGGTATATTGCCTATGCACCCATCCGGAGCATGAACTGGAGCGTCGCCATCGTGATGCCTGTCGATGATGTGATCGCCCCGGCACAAAAGACCCGTGCGCAGATCGAGAATGCGACTGGTGTGACCGAATCCCTGCTCAACCAGAAGATGAACGCGGCACGGAACCTCTTTTTCGTGCTATGCAGCCTCATCGTCGTGCTTGTCGCTCTCCTTTCGATCATCTTTGCGCGGGTTATCACCCGTCCGGTTGAAATCCTCAAACAGGGATCGGAGCGGATTGGAGCTGGCGATCTCGATCACCGCGTGGAGATCACCACCGGGGACGAGTTTGAGGATCTGGCACACTCGTTCAATACGATGGCGGCGGATTTGAGGACGCATATGGACGAGCTCCAGCGGACCACTGCCGAGAAGGAGCGGTTCGCAAAGGAACTTGAGATTGCAAAGGGCATCCAGCAGAGTTTCCTGCCGGACCATGTGCCTACGATCGCTGGTATCGAACTCGCGGCAAAGAACATCCCGGCTCTTGAAGTCGGGGGTGATTTCTATGATTTCATCCCGATCGGCAAGGACCGGTGGGGACTAGTGATCGCCGATGTCTCAGGTAAAGGTGTCCCTGCGGCGCTCTTCATGGCGCTCTCCCGTACGCTGATCCGGGCGAGCACGATGACGAATGCGGATCCGGCTGCGGCTATCGGGCACGCGAACGAGCTCATCTGTGAGGATTCAAAGACGAGCATGTTTGTGACGCTCTTCTACGCGATCCTGGATGCACGCGGAATGACCCTGAATTACGTCAACGCCGGGCACAATCCCCCGTTGTTTTTAAAAGGGGATGCATCGGATGTGCTGCTGTTAAAAGCCAAGGGGATCGCGCTTGGGGTGGTCGATGATGTGACGCTCCAGTCCGTCAAGGTGGACCTGGTACCCGGCGATATCCTGGTGCTCTACACGGATGGCGTGACCGAGGCGATCAATGAGGCAGAGGAGGAGTTTGGGGAAGCCCGGCTCCTCCGGGTGATCACGGACAACCGCACGCTCCCGGCTGATGCACTGCTCGAAAAGATCCTGTCCGCAATCACGACGTTCGCCGGCAGTCGCCCCCAGCATGACGATATCACGATCATGGTCCTGAAGGCGGTTGACAGGGAGCGATAACACTCCCGCGCTACGGCGTGATCCGGTGTTTCTCCAGTTGCCCGTCACAATAGACCATAATCGTGAGTGGCGTGCCGCGTGCGAACGCCCGCATCCGGTCATCGTACACTTTCTGGACGTGCCGGAGTTTGTGGCGGGTGAAGTGCTCCTGGATGCATTCAAGAAAGGCAATTTCCTGCGAAAGGAACGCATTCTCGTACTCTTTTGTCTCACGGGCAGCGTCAAGACAGTCGGATGCCGGGATCACCGAACCGTATTCCCCGTGTTTATCCAGTCCGGCGATCTGTCGCCAGTCGGTCTTCCCGTCCTCACCCGGTTCACGGTGGAGCATATACGGGTAGATGCGGCAGATGGTAAACCGGCGGTCATAGATCCGGCACCTGCCATTTTCCAGAAACCAGCATGAACCGTTGTCATCCGCCTTTGCTTTGAGCGCGTATCCGGATACATAGAACGTGCCGTTCTGGTCACAGAATTCCGGCGCCGGGGCGGGTTGAAGTGCCGCAGGATCGATCTCCCGGGCAACGGGTACATCCCGGTCCAGCAGGAACACATGCCCGTTGAACGCCCGCGTGCAACACTTCGCACATCCGGTACACCGGAACCCGACATCCCGGATAATCTCCGCGAGCTGTTCGACCGGGTAACTAAAGAGCCGGTTTCGTTCTTCTGTCAGGGCAGCGATGCGGAGGGGAATGGGTACAAGGGAGATTGTGATCACCAGCCGGATATGTATGACAATTGAGCGGGTGGGGGTATGGTTCTTTTGGGAGGGCGTGGGGATGTTGATGAATGGGCATCCCCACAACCGACGATCAGGGGTGCCCGATGAAGACGACACCAGCCAAATCCCGGAAGTGCCGATCGCCCGTTATAATAGTGAGGTTATGTATTTATGCCGTGGCAAGGATGATTGTTTGTGCTATCCCCCCGTGAATTTCACGGTTCCGTATCATCCCTGCCATTGTGGCAATTTTCTGATCTACCGGAATCAATGTACATCGTTTGAGCTGATCGTCGATGCGGGTTTCTACCATTTTTTTCCCGTCACCTGAATTTTTTGCGCCACTTCAGCAATAGTCAGGGCAGAGACGAAAAGTGCATCGCCGCTTTCGATACGATCCTTTGCCACTGAAACCGGGTATTTCCCGTAGTCTATCCAGACCCATGTATCAACGAAGCTGGCGATACGGATCGTCCTTTTCTTCTCTTTCAAATTGGGTTGTATCCGGTGTGCTTCCCGCTGTTGATGACAGGTGTTTTCTTCGTTCACCGATGAGAAAATTGATCACTTCGTCGTAGGTACCGAGATCTTCTTTCTCCTTGATGTGGTCCATCTTCAGTTTTGTAACGGGAACGATCTGGATAGTTGTCCGGGAGGTTGTCTTTTGTGGTACCTTTTTATCGTGTGCGAGTTTACCAACAGTTCCCCGCCCCGGACCATCTGGCATTTGGATCAACTGCGCCACTTTTGCCTTACATTATACACTATGATTTTCGACACAAAATTATTTCTTAAAAACTCCACGGTTATCTCTTCAAAAAAGTGTTCATGGCGGGTTTGCCACAGGGACTAATGGATATACTATCCGTAGCAGGGTATTGGTAAAAGAATTATAGGGTTTGGATAAAGTCCACACATTTCAACCGGCACCTTTCACAAACGAGACGAGCCGGATGGTGAAGGTCAGGTTCTGCCCGGTGAGGACATGGTTTTCATCGACCGTCACGGTATCCGGCGTGACATTGATCACTTTGATCCGGCTGGTCGCGCCTGTTGTGGTCCGACGGAAATTATAGTAATCCCCGGGAACCGGCGTTTCGTTTGCGGGGAAGATCGACCGGCTCATCTCGTGGACGAGTGCCAGCTGGTGGGGACCATACGCCTTCTCAACAGGAATCCAGACAGTCTTCTGTTCATTCGCGCTCATTCCTGCTACTGCCTCCTCAAAACCGGGGATCAATTGCCCACTGCCAAGCAAAAATGTAAGAGGTGTCCCGTTCATGTTCGAGTCAAATACCGTGCCGTTATCAAGCGTGCCGGTATAATAGACCGTCACTGTATCTCCAGCCCGCGCCAAAAACGGGTTGAAGAACATAAACAACAGGATGGCAACAACGATGATGACGCCAGCTACGGCAAGCCCGATCGTCCTATATTGCCGTTTTTTCTGTGCCACACGCTCTTTTCCCTTGACCTTCTCGGATCGCTTC
>JAQTSH010000233.1 GCA_028711405.1 Methanoregula sp. | reverse complement strand
ACAAGGACCGGGATCGCGGGCTCACCGATGTTTGCAAACACTTTCGGGACATCCTCCCAGAGTTGGGATTCCTCGAACTGCCGTTCCTCCATCGCCTCCTGCATGCAGGGTAAAACGGCAGCCCCGGCTCTCTTTAAGAACCGTATCGATTCCTCAACCTGGTCAGGAAACGGGCGTTCAAGGCTTGAAATCGCGTATTTTATCCGGTATTCCTCCGGGTTTTTCCAGGAGAATGACGGCAGATAGACGGTGGTCGGGGTGTCTTTTTCCATGATGTGTTACAACCTTACACTTATTTCTCAGGAATCGTGAGAGATAATGCCTTTGCTGCACGGAGAATACCACAATAACGGTCAGGGGGTGATTGCCGGTGAGGGCACCACCTGTCTGAATCCCGCACGTGGCATCCCGCGTAATCCCTCCCACCGTGAGTGAGGATGCCGGTACATCCGGTGCGGTAGGTACCGGATCGTTGCTGGACGTGGTTATCCGTTTCCGGGCGGAACCGTTCTGGCATCGCTGTTATTATAGCGCCATCACCTGGTCCGGGAACTGGCGGGTTTTTTCGTCTGACGTGACCCGGCAGCGTAAAAACAAGGTCTGCCCGATGCACCGGGTCCCGAACGCGCCACAATCGGCGTTGATCGTGATCGGTTCCTGTCGCGATTCACCGCCAGCCAGATCCCCGATGCAGCGCTGGAGGGTGAGCCGGTTATTTAAAAAGATCCGCTCCCCACGGCTGTTGGAGACCGAGAGTGCTACACAGACGTTATGGGCGGTCTCATTCCCGGTATTGGTGACGGTGGCGGTTGCCTGGCGGCAGGTCAGCCCGCACGATTCAGGGGTTCCCGGGTCTAAAAGAAAATTGACTGAGGTATCGGGGACGTCCACCGGCGGTGGGGTGGGGGAAACGGTCACCGGTGCGGGGGTGTCCGGTTCAACCGGGGCGGTACAGGCTGCGACAAGGATGAGCGCGATGCACAGTGCCATAACTGATGTGATGAAGGTTGAGCTGTTCATGTCCCCCCGCTGTGATCCCTTAAAGCATGGGATCGGGTAATATTTCAGGGTCTTCTCCCGGATCAGGCGGGTTTTCCCGGCGGGGCTCTGTGCAGCCCTTCCGTTACGGGCACCGGATCAGGTTGTGCATGAAAACCGGCGAGCCGGTTTTTTGTCTGTTCTGCCTGAATCCAACAAGTGCACCGGGGTTTATTTCCCTGCGAGATTGTTTCGGATATTCTGGACACACCGTTCAGCACTTGACCTGATCTGCTGGTGGGGATGGTCTAAGAGTTTCACGGCATCATGCAATGCCCCTTCATCGCTGCCCCACCCTAAAACGTTCAGGGCTCCGGAGACTACGCTCACGTCACGGGAAGAGAGGCACTGGCGCATCTCGGCGACAGGCAGGGGTTTTAAATGTCTTAGTGAATTGCACATGGCGTTCCAGATTCCGCCACGGGGATCAGTGAAGTACGGCAGGATTTCAGCAATCCCGGTTTCCCGGTCAAGTGCCGGAAGTATTCTGATTGCGCCATAGACCTCGCGGATATCAGCACTCTGTAACAGGGCGAGGATACGCGGGTATATCGGGCTCCCGTACTCGATGAGGGCATCTGCGGCGTGTGACCCGACCAGGTCATTTTTATCTGAAAGCGCGTTGATCAGGAAGGGGATCGCACGCTCATCCTTCACCTTTCCGAGCAGTACTATCACCCGTATGCGGGCGTCCTTGTTCCTGGTCGTTATCGCTTCGCAGAGGTTGGGGACCGCAGGACGCCCGATCAGTTCAAGTGCGTCCTTTGCCGTGGAATAGAGATCCTTTTTTCTGCCGATGAGCCATTTCATGAGGACCGGCACTGCCGGTTCACCGATCTCAGCAAATGCCTCAGGCACATTATCGAAGCGCCCCCCATCCTCGAACTGTCTCTTCTCCACTGCCTCGACTAACGGGTCAAGAGCAGTTTTGCCTGCTTTCTTAATTATCTCCAGTGCCTGTTCGACAAGATCAGGAAACGGGCAGTCAAGGTTGCTGATCGCCTTTTTGATCCGGTATTCTTCCTGGGTCTTCCAGGTAAACGACGGTAAATAGACACCGATTGTATCTTTTTTCATGATGGCTCCGGCATGTGATGATTATTCGTTATATTGTATGGTATCGCGGGAGATAATATCTTTTATTACGGGTCTGCCGGTCCATGTCTATGCCGGTAATGTTCAGGGCTTGTGTCACCGGATAGTACACCGTGATCATGTTCCCCCGGAGTCCTCCCGTGGGAAACGGGGTCATGTTCCGGATAACCGTGGAGAATTGCCGGTAGCAGGGACAGAAGAGACATTCGCGAGCGTGGAGAACCTCTCCGATTCCGGCAACAGGTACGGTAGCACCTGTTTTGAACTGGCATTCGTATCAATTGAGAGCGCGATCATCTCTTTGACTTCCGCACTGTTGTAGAAATCCACAAACCGGATTGCCTGGCCGATCTTCCGGGGGTTGGTATAATTGTTTACAACAAAGCCATCAACCCAGGCAAGGGACGAGTACGTTCCCCTGCCAAAGACTGTCCCGGAGATTGTGAGGTTGTCGTTTACACGGCGGGTGGGTGTTTGTGGATCCAGTATAACATCTATGAGTACCCGCTGTACTGGTCGGTATTCCCTGCGGTGCTCATGATATGAGGGACACCCGGAACGGTAACGCGATGGAGGGGGTAGGGGGGTTTCGCACCGGTCCTGAGGTTGTGATCCCCCCTCCCCTTTTCCGGATGGAGTGTCACGTCGGAGAGGCAACCGGGTGAGTCAGCCCGGAGTGGGGTTTACCCCCCACCCCCCACGGGTTCGAGCCCGCGATGGGGACCCCCTGCCACCTTTTTTGTGCCTGGGATCCCCCCACCCCCCCAGGTAATAAAGGGCAGGGGTCCCTCGACCCCACCCCTCGGGTCAGGAAGCTATACCCCCACCCAGGGGTACCTTGGGGGTACCCCCCTCCCCTTTTCCGGATGGACCTTCACGTCGGAGACGTGCTTACATCCTGCTCCGTCTGGGGTCTTTGGGTGGGGGGTGCACCTGCTCAGCCGGGCGAGCGTGACCTGCCCCCCACCTGCCCTTAGTGGGAGGGGGGTGCACCTGTGGTGGGGTGAAAGGGGGGTATGCCTTTGCAGGCTTGGGCGAGGCATGGTCTTCCTCCACGAGTGGGGAGAAGGAAACCACCGTTGACAAGAGGCTTGATCTGATCATTTTTCTCTTACATTCTCGCTCGATGATCTGCTTGTCATAAACGAGTTGTATTATGACCGGCGGATTGATGCGCCATCCGCCGGGAAACTGATCCAGAAAGGAATGGCTGAGGGTCGCAGGGTTCTTGAACACCTGCATGAGCTCGGGCTCGTGGAAGCACGGGGAGAACGGAGCGGGCGGGTGTATCATCTGCCTGCATCGCTCTACAAACGATTCCATATGAAGGCGGAATATGTACGGGCGAATGGATTCGAACCGCTCCAGCAGGAACAGATGGTCATCGAGTACGTGAAGGAACACGGGAGAATACGGCGGGCTGAAGTAGCCGAGCTCTGCAAAATCAGTGATGTTCAAGCAAAACATCTGCTTCGCCGCATCACCGGAAAATATCCGCAATTCCAGCAGAAAGGAGTCAAACGAGGGACCCATTATGTGTGGGTGGATTAACCGGTTTAATCGTAATGTCCATTAGTTATGGGCATGTCCATAACCATGTCCCCGCAATATGGGCATGTCCATAA
>JAQTSH010000232.1 GCA_028711405.1 Methanoregula sp. | reverse complement strand
GCCCACCGGGAGCGACGGGAGCGTGACCGCGACGTATACGCCGGTTGGCGTGAGGTCGATTGTGGTCATGCAGGTCGCGCCGTCGATGGCGTGAGCGGCGTCCTGCCCGCAGGCGATGAACATGGCGGCGACCACATTCGCTGCGTGGGCGTTAAAGCCCATCGCGCCGGCGCGGGCTGAGCCGATCAGGTTCTTTCGCGTGTTCACTTCGACCATCGTCGCTGCATCGGTCTTGAAGATGCGGGCGATCAGGTCGTGGGAGAGCGCCACGCCGGCGACTGTGCTTCGCCCTCGTCCCATGATCCCGTTGATCGCCGCCGGTTTTTTGTCGGTGCACATGTTGCCAGAGAGCGCGACGAGGCGTGCCCCGGTCTCACGTGCGATCTCGTCTGCGATCTTCGCGCTGGCGATCGTGACCATGTTCATGCCCATCGCGTCCTTTGTGTCGAATTCGAGACGGACAAAGACGTTCGTGCCCGCGACGTAGGGGACGATTCCTGTGAGTTTTCCGTGCGAGGTGGTGCCCTGTGCGACGCCGGCAAGGGTCTCACGGTGGGTCTCGACCCAGTCGACGACCTGTTTTGCGTGCACGATGCTCTCCACCGCAAAGACCGGTGCCCGTGTCATGCCATCGTGCAGAATGCGGACGTCCGCGCCTCCGGCTTTACCGATGGCGCTGCAACCCCGGTTCACGGATGCCACCAGTGCGCCCTCAGTAGTGGCGAGCGGCAGCCAGAACTCGCCGTGTGCGTATTCGCCGTTCACGAGAACCGGTCCGGCGACCCCGACTGGTACCTGGATAGCGCCGATCATGTTCTCGCAGTTCCGCTCTACAACGCGCCCGATATCGATCGAGAACGCACCGATGTGTTCGAGTGAGGTGTTGGTCTCACTCTCGATGAACTCGCGGCGCACCTGAACCGCGTCAAGAGGAGCGAGGGATTTTTCCAGCTCGTAGAGTTTCAGTGTGCCAGACCTGAGTTTTGCCAGGACCTGAGCCTGTTCGTCCCTCCCGGTCCCAACCCGTGCGGGGGTTCCGGTATTGTTTTGGTGCTCGCCATCACCAGCCATGAATAATCGTAGAACGTATAAATTTATGAGTTCAGTGGTTGTGATGGTGGCGGAACAGTGGGGCACCAGGGTGCCGGCGCGGAAGGGGGAGGAGACGCGGCAGGCGTTGATCCGCGAGAACCAGCTCGATCTCACGCGGAAGCCCCGGCGGGATGGCGATACCCTGCTCTTTCCGCTTCTCTCCTGGCGCGAAGGTGCTGAACGGTGCGGGTTTGACGCGATGCCCGGTCGCCCGGTGCTTCCCCGGCATGAGCTGGTGGGCGGGATTGCGATCATGCAGGATCCGGATCCGTCTGAGGCAGCGCTGATCCTTGCCTCTCGCCCGTCGCTCCATACGGTCGTGTGCGCCCGGGGGGAGGTGTCAGGGGAGTACCGTACCCGTGAGTATGATGTGCTTGCGGGTGAACCGACCACCCGGACGCAGGTGACCGAGCATGGGCACCGGTTCACGGTGGATCTTGCGGGGGCGTACTTCTCCGCCCGGCTCTCGACCGAACGTCAGCGCATTCTCGCGGAGACGGGGGAGGATGAGGTCGTGCTGGATATGTTCGCCGGCGTGGGACCGTTTGCGATTACTCTTGCAGCACGGGCGACGCTGGTCGTGGCAGTGGACACAAACCCGCACGCGATCGGGCTGATGCTGGAAAACCTCACGCAGAACCGGGTGAAGAATGTGCTGCCCGTGCTTGCGGACGCCCGGCGGCTATCCGGGTTCTTGCCGTGGAAGTTCGACCGGATCATAATGAACCTCCCGCTTGCCGGCACGGAATTTCTCGATACGGCGTTCCGGCTCTGCCGTCCGGGTGGGACGATCCATTTTTACTCGCTCGTCTCGCGGGAGGGGGAGCACCGCGAGGTGATCCGGGCGTTGGGCGGGGTGGTGATCGCCGAGCGTGTGGTGCGGTCATATTCGCCGGCGCAGTGGCACGCGGTGTATGATGTGCGGGTGAGGGATGCCCCACCGGCTGGAATAGATTCATAAGAGTGACACAAAAAATATCTCCTACACTGGTGACACGATGCCGCGCCCGAAAAAGACTGATACTGCCATACAATCCGGACAGCCGATTGAAGGGATGCCCGACGACATGATCCCTGCTGTCTCACCCCGTGAAGCGGGACGAGAGAAAAACGATTCTCCGGGGACCGGTATCTCCCGTATGGATGCTGGAAAAACAGAACCGGAGCCATCCCCTGATACGGGTGGATTTATTCCCGTGAAGGAGATTGTGTTTTCTGCCCCGATACCGGTTGCGGTCAGACCTCAATTCGAGGAGATTGGAGAGATCATCCGTACGGTTTGCAAGGAGAATATCAATGAGGAATACTACATTCTTGGTTTGTTGCTTCTTGAAAAACTTGCACGGAAACGACCCAGTCCGATCCTCGCGGGAAAAGCTCAGGCATGGGCAGCCGGTGTACTGTATGCGCTGGGAAGCATCAATTTCCTGTTCGACAAAAACACAACCCCGTATATCAGCCAGGACGATCTTGCCGAAGCCTGTGGTGTAAAAAAGTCTACGGCATCGGGGAAAAGCAAACTGATCCGGGATATGTTCAAATTGAGCTACTGGGACAACCGGTTTTCAACCCGGAGCATGCAGGAGAGAAACCCGCTCGCCAACTTGGGAATGACGAAGAATGGATTCATCGTGGATTTACGATCCCTGATGTTCAGGTGAACCGGAAACCATGTTTACGGAATGTTTCCGGTATAAACCGGGCACCATTCAAGAGAACCGGGATTGAAACTGGGTTTTTTTACTCTTGCCTGTTTGACTTCCGGCACGTGCGGGGGATTGCACAAGTTTAATGCTCCAAAGGATACATGGTACATTTAGCCAAAAAAGGAAGTTAATAGTGGAGAATATGCTATGATCACGAATCGCGATCCTCTTACTGAGAAAGTGCTGGTGTCTCCAGATACAAAAAAGATTTTGATGTCCATCAAGGAGCCGGGAGAACGGTTCGGCGATGTTGTTGCGCGTGTATTGCAGGACCGGAAACGTGAAGATTTTATTGCCTACCTTGACAGGATTGCCCGGGAAGGTGAATTTGTACCACTTGACAGTGATCCCGAATACAGGGCAATAGAAAATGAGATGAATCGTGAGAGTAGACATAGAAAAACATGCGCTGCGGTTCATTAACAGCCTACCAGAGAAAGATCGCCGAATCATCAAGCAGCATCTGAAGAGGCTTGAAGATCCATATACCGTCATGGGCGTGGAATTACTGCCGAACGGTCATTGTCGGATGCATATCGCACATTCGTATACCGCATTTTTTGATGTTGTCCCGGGAGGCGTTGTCAACATTCTTGATGTCATGACAATCGAGGAGGCGCATAAACGGTACAAGCGGTTTGGCAGGTAAGGGCAAATAAGCATGAGAACTCCCATGGGTTCGTGCGCCAATGGTCTTTTTTAGTTCTGTCGTCCCGGCGGGACGATCCGTTTTTCTCGCTCGTCTCGCGGGAGGGGGGCACTGCGACGTGATCCGGGTGTTGGGCGGGGAGGTGATCACCGAGCGTGTGGTGTGGTCGTATTCCCCGACACAGGGGTATGTGGTGTATGATGTGCGGGTGAGAGATTCCCCACGGACTGGAATAGATTCATAAGAGTGACACAAAAACATCACATATACTGGTGACTCGATGCCGCGCCTGAAAAAGACTGATACTGCCATACAATCCGGACTGCCGTTTGAAGTGATGC
>JAQTSH010000231.1 GCA_028711405.1 Methanoregula sp. | reverse complement strand
CCACCCTGCCGATATCGATCCCGAGCTCCATCGACGAGGTGCAGATCAGCGTCCGGAGTTCGCCGCGCTTGAACCGGTCCTCGGCATCGATCCGGATCTCCTTCGAGAGCGACCCGTGATGCACCTCCACGTCCCCCCGCGAGAAGAGCGCATGCCCGAGCGCCTCAGCGGTCACGCGGGTATTCACAAAGACAAGAGTCGAACCCTCCCGTTCCAGCGCGCGGGAGAGCGCGTCAGCCTGCCGCCCGAAATCGTCGCCTACGAACTTCACGCTGATCTCAAGGTGCTTCGCCACCGGCACTTGCACGATCGGGCACGGGCGTGCCCCGCATAAAAACCGGGCGATCTCTTCCGGGTTCCCGACCGTCGCAGAGAGCCCGATGCGCTGGAACTCCCCCGCGTAGACATGTACTCGTTCCAGCGCCACCGCGAGCTGGGCACCGCGCTTGCTCCCCGCCAGTTCATGGATCTCATCGATGATCACAAACCGGACCTGTTCGAGATGTTTGCGCAACCGCTTGCCCATGAAGAGCGCCTGGAGCGTCTCAGGTGTCGTGATGAGCAGGTTGGGGGGCGAGAGCGCCTGTTTGCGCCGTTCCCCCATCGGGGTATCCCCGTGCCGGACCCCGACCGTGAGTCCGAGCTCGTGGCACCACCACTCCATCCGGGAGAGGATATCCCGGTTTAAGGCACGCAGGGGTGTAATATAGAGCGCCTTGATCCCGCCGCCATGGGGCATCGAGACGAGCGCATGAAAGATGGGAAACATCGCGCTCTCTGTCTTTCCGGTACCCGTCGGTGCAATCAGCACGAGGTGCTGTTTCGCAAGTACGATCGGGATCGACTGCACCTGCGCTTCGGACAGAGTCCGGAACCCTCGTTTCCGTATGCACACCTGCACCCGTGGATCGAGCAGGTCAACCGGATTCGTCATGTTCGAGCGCGGATAATGGACCGATGTACGTCCCATCGGCAAGGATGATCTCGATCTCACTCGTTTTTATCGAGCGCGAGAGCGGCGAGAACGGGTCACGGGCGATCTTTAAGATATCATACCCCGCGATCTCGTTGAACGCCGGCATGAAGAGGACACGAGAGGTGTACCCCCCGACAGCTGGATCTGGAAACCCCAGCATTGCTGTATCAATTCCCGCCCGGATATATGCCGGCGCCTGGAGGGAGCACCCGACCTCGTCATGCAGGCATGCCATCGGGTGATGGTGCCCGCAGCAGATCAGGTGCCCGGCAAGCGCCGGCGCCGGGTACATGTGCCCGTGGAGGAATCCCGTGCCATCGATCACCGCGCCGTCCTTCTGCCCGATCTCCTCTTCGCGCAGGAACCGCTCGATCCCGATATCATGGTTCCCGGGAAAGACGAGAAACGGGATACGTCGCCGGATCGCGGCAAGGATGGAGGGCATCTCGGCGAACTCCTGCCGGGTGACCGAGGGGATGCTGTGCTTCACATCGCCAAGAAGGATCAGCCGGTCGGGGTCGGCAGTATCGATCGTCGCGAGGAGCCGGAGGAGTCGTTCGTCACTGTGGCTCTTGAAGTGCAGACCGTGCACCGCGAGATCCGCTTCGATGCCAAAGTGCAGGTCTGCAACGACGAGAAGTCTCTCATCACCTTCGATCACGAGCGCCGGACCGTCCGACAAAAATTCAGGTTTCATAATGGTCGAAGATACCCTTTCTGGGGCTGGTAACACTCGTCATCCTCGATCAGAGCCCGTATAGCAGCGAGTGCCAGATCCGAAGAGACCCCCCGCGCCTCCGCCTGTCCGAGAACTTCCTCCACGGCAATCCCGCGTGGGCGGTTCTCCGCCCGCAAAATCTCCATCACGATCCCCTGTGCATTGCCGCCAGCAGCACCCGTCCCGCCGGCGGCATCAGGGACAGCCGCTGCGGCACATTGCACTGCCCGCTCGATCATCGCCACCTGATCCGCGAGGTGTTCCTTTGTCAGGGCATAATGGCGGATGGTAACAAGCGCACGTTCGTCAGAGTTCGTCCCATTCAACGCAGCGAGGAGCCGCTCCAGCCGGGCGAGGGTCTGGTGCGCGGTTTCAAGGATCCACGCGTCCCGGGTTTTACGGTCTGCCAGCTGGACATGATCGGGGCGCACCGAGACGACAAGCGCATCATTTCTCTGGTAGCTTTGGGCAGTGCCCGAGACCGTCACAAATGCCGGGACCGGAATTTCAAGTAACGTATCGGCAACTGTGCTCCGCCGGCTGCTGATCACCAGATCGAACGCCCCGGTCGGATCTGCCAGCCGGCACCGGATCACATCCCCGTTATCCGTCACTTCGGTCAACGCACCGGCGAGAAAGACGAGCCGGCACCATGCACCGCCGGGTGTGACGATCCAAGCCGGGCTTATTGGATCGTGTGCCGATACTGCCAGCGTCGCGCATTCGTATTCACCGCCAAAAACCCGGCTCGCCCCTTCCATAGTCCTGATCAGATATTCTTGCCGGGATGTATTCAAGGTATAGTCAGTGACCTTCTCTACCCGCAGGAGAGGCAGACTGAATTATGGCGTAACTCACTCCGCCGGATCGCATCCATCGCTGCCTCACGGTCATTGGTGGAGCCCACAAACTGGTACGTCGAGACATATGACATCGCCGCAGCGTAATCATCCGGTGACAACGCGCCTGTTGACCGTGCCCGCTCCTCGAGGATCCCGATCTGCCGGTCGATCGCCTGCATGTCAGAGAAGATCGTCATCACGTAATCGATCTTCCCGTACTGCAGCGTGCCGTTCCCGACAGGGACCACAACCGGTGACGGCACGTTCTCATACTCCTCAGTGTAAAAACCGATCAGCCGGGTCCGGGTCGTCTCGATATAGACATAATCCCGTTGCCCGTCCGAGAAGACCCTGAATGAGGGTCGGTTCGTTGCAAGATGGATACGGATGCCACTCGTGGCATGTTTTTTTGTCGGGAAGATCAGGAGGGCGACATCATAGCCTTCACGGGAAAGTATACCGTTTAACAGGATGGCTTTCTCATCGCAGTCGCCCATCTTGTCATAGATCACCTCGACCGGGTAACGGGGGTTGCCGGTGGTCGTGTCATCATACTCGATCTGCTGCACAAACGAGATGAGCATCTCAAGATATTCATCGTCGGACAACGTCTTTCCGCCATTGTAGCGCTCCCTCCGGAGTTCTTTTATAAGCGCGGTAAAAAATCCGTCCATCGCCGGATCGGTCATCATGTGCTGGTAGAAGGTGCCCTGTTCTGCGGCATTAAACCTGATCTGTTTGTTCGGGGAGTTCCGGGTGGCGACATACAGGGCGGTACTCACCGGGACTTCGAATGAGTATTCCACCCCGCGAAATTCGAACGTGAACGTACGGGTGACAGAGATGTTCTCGCTGCCGGGGATGATGACCAGGTCCTGGTACGGGTCGTCATAGAGATGTGTGGTACTGTTCACAAACGAGATGTTCAGGGAGAACGAGGACGGGCGTGCCGCGACCGGTTCTGCGAGGGTATCATTGACAGGGATACGGGAGGGGAAGACGACCGCTGAGGGTGTAATTTCCGTGGATTGTTGCACAGCTATCGTAAGCGAGGGTGCGGAAGCATACGACAGATCCGGTGCTGGCACAGTATCAGGGAACGCCTCGACGGGCTTTTGGGAGAGCGCGGTATCCGCCACCATGCACCCGGCACAACAGACGAGAGTAATGGTGCACACGATGACAAATCCCGCGATACTTTGCATGAGTACATGATAGGCGGTTCTTCACATCAATATTGAGGTAACGGATCGCACCAGAACC
>JAQTSH010000230.1 GCA_028711405.1 Methanoregula sp. | reverse complement strand
GAACGACTTTTATCAGTTGTTCCATCACGGCATCGACACTCGCCCAGGTCGCGTTCTCTCCCGTTGCACCCGCACGGCGGATGATGAACGGACGCCCTTCATCCCCTGCCTTGCGCATCTCGATATCAATCGGGATAGCGCCAAGGAACGGAACATCGAGCTCTTTTGCGATCTTCGCCCCGCCGCCTTTGCCGAAGATATCGATCGCCTCACCGCAGTGGGGGCAGAGCATCCCGCTCATGTTCTCGATAATCCCGATGACCGGAAGCCCGAGTTTCTGGATGAACTTCGCCGCTTTGCGGGAATCGAGCGTTGCCACATCCTGCGGGGTGGTAACGATCACGGCACCCCGGACATTCGGAGCCAGTTGTGCGATCGTCAGTGCCTCGTCCCCGGTGCCGGGCGGCAGGTCAACCACAAGATAATCAAGCGAGCCCCAGTTCACTTCGGTGAGGAACTGGTTGATCGCCGCCATCTTCATCGGACCACGCCAGATGATCGGGGTGCTCGTATCCGGAAGCAGAAATGCCATCGAGATGACCGCGAGCGTACCGGTGACATGCACCGGCTCGATCTTTTCTCCAAGTACCGCAAGCTTGTGATCTTCGATACCGAGCATCTTCGGGATGTTCGGACCGTGCATATCGAGGTCCAACAAGCCGACATGGTATCCGTGACTGGATAGAGCATAGGCAAGGTTCACCGAGACCGTGGACTTCCCGACACCCCCTTTGCCGGACAGGACCATGATCACATGTTTGACATCAATCGCTGCCTTGGGGGGGAGCCCGGGTTTTGCATCCGCGCAGTTCGCGGCGCTGGCGCAACCTGAACACTCATGGGAGCACTCTTCATCGTTCTTCTTTTTGCTGGAATCAGGGATCGTATTTTTTTTCGCCATAGTTCCCTCCGGATTATGAGGTTTACAGGTAAAATGTACTCTTACCTGTTATTCCTCTAATGCCCATAAAGATGTGGACGTTGCTGCACTGCCCATAGATTTATTATCACTGCCGGTTATGTGCCTGTATAGGAGCGTGTGAGTATGGAGACCCTTCAGGTAAAAATATCGGTCACTACACTGCCCAGTGCCTATACGGTCGATGGTGAGGACAAGTCCCCCGAGATCGATGTCGGGGGCGTCAACACGAAGATCACAAAGACGCTCGCCATCATCTGCAACGACCCGGATGCCCCCGGAGGCGGAGGCTTCATCCACTGGCTGGCATGGAACATCGAACCGGTCAAATTCATCCCGGAGAAGATCGAAAAGGTCCCGGTGGTGACGTTTCCCATACAGGCGATCCAGGGCAGGAACAGTTTCGGGAAGATCGGCTACAACGGACCCGCGCCACCCCACGGGCAGACCCACCGGTACTTCTTCAAGATCTACGGGCTTGACACCGAACTTGCACTGGCACCCGGTGCACGAAAAGAGGAACTGGTAAAAGCGATGACCGGGCATGTCGTCCAGTATGGCGAGACCCAGGTCACGTACGGGCGATGATACTCCCGTACCCTCTTTTCTAATCGAACGCGCGCACGGCAACCCTCCCCAACCGGGCATTCATCACCATTAATAGTCCCGGGCACAAACCTGACGTGAGCATGCCACCACGCGAGGATGCCGGACAAATCCCCGGACCCGATCCCGAATCCAGTACCTCTGACTATATTGCCGCACGGGAATCACTCTTCTCACCCGGTGCCGCACGGAGCGCAGATGCGGTGCGCCGGCAGGAAACGGAGACCGGAGATCTCCGCACCCCGTACTCCCGGGATGCCGACCGGATTATCCACACGCGGGCATACACCCGGTATATCGACAAGACCCAGGTCTTCTATCTCGTCGAGAACGATCATATCACCCACCGGGTCATCCACGTCCAGATGGTCTCAAAGATCGCCCGGACGATCGGGAGAAGCCTGCGCTTAAACGAGGACCTGATCGAGGCAATCGCGCTGGGTCATGATATCGGGCATATCCCCTACGGGCATTTCGGTGAGACCTGCCTGTCGGATATCTGCGAACAGCACGGTATCGGGAAATTCTTCCACAATGTCCAGAGCGTGCAGTTCCTCGACCGGATCGAAGCCCGTAACCTGACGATGCAGGTGCTGGACGGGATACTGTGCCACAACGGGGAGGCGGATGATGTCCGGATCGAGCCGGCACCGTGCAGAAGCTGGGCAGAGTTTGATGAAAAAGTGCGTGCCCAATCTGCGGGGTTTCGTTCCTCCGCGCCGATGACACTTGAGGGCTGCGTCGTCAAGTTTGCCGATACGATCGCGTATATCGGTCGTGACCTGCAGGATGCGCAGGATGTCGGACTCGTCAACGAAACCACCCCGCTTCCCGAGGAGTGCACACGCCTGTTCGGGAACTCGAACCGGGAGATCATCAACACGCTCATCTATGACCTGTTGCGCCACAGCGGGAGCGGGAAGGACGGGTATATCTCGTACAGCGGGGAAGTCGAGCAGGCACTGATCGCGCTGCGCTCATTCTCCAGAAAATTCATCTACGAGAATCCGAAACTGACGGTCGAGCAGGGCAAGATCGCACGGATGTACCGGATGCTCTTCAACCGGTACCTGGACGACCTCCTCAATGAAAAGTTTGGGTCACGGATCTTCACGGAATTCATCGCGACCGACTGGATCAGTAAACCCTACGTCAGATCCGCACGTCCTGCCGAACTCGTCCGGGATTTTATCGCCGGCATGACCGACCGGTACTTTGCCAGGCAGTTTGAGGAATGCGTCATCCCGCGCAGGGTGGAGGGGAGATTCCCCTGAGATGCAATTCAAGGCTCAGTCGTACTTTCCTTTGGGGGATGCCCAGCCGGTGAACCCGCAGTAGATGCACCCCACACCTTCGCACTGGGGGCACTGCCGTTTCGGGGCGGCGACGAGCACGGTGCCGGTCTTGTTACAGTACGTGCACCCGAGTCCTTCACAATGCCCACAGGTTACCGGTTCATAATCTTTTTTTGTCGTAGTCATAGGAGCGTCCCTGAACTATTGGGCGTCATCTCCTATTTTTCTTCGGGTGCATCGTCATCCCCATCTTCATCCAGGTACCCGGCAAGTGCTTCGGTGATCTCAAATGCAGTCTGGTACCGGTCGGCAGGGTTTTTTTTGAGACATTTCAGGATGATCGTCTCGACGGATGCTGCATCCGGGCAGTATTCGGAAGGGGGCACCGGATCGTCCCGGACGATCGCGTTGCCCACCTCAACGACACTGTCCCCGCCAAACGGGATCGACCCGGTGACCAGTTCGTAAAAGACCACCCCCAACTGGTAGATGTCAGTCCGTGCATCCGTGTGCCCGAAATCGGCAGGGGAGACCTGTTCCGGTGCCGCATACGAGAGCGAGAAGCCGGCGACACTCGATCGCTGCATCTCGGTGGCGACGATCTTGCTCATCCCCCAGTCGGTGATTTTCGGTACAAAGTCTGCGGTGACGAGGATGTTATGCGGTTTGATGTCACGGTGGATGATCCCCCGGGAGTGGGCATACTGGAGTGCATCTGCAATACTGTTGATAAGGTGCACCGCTTTCCAGACCGGGACGGGTTTTTTCACTTCCTCAAGGGATCCCGGCACATATTCCATCTCAACATAGGGCACGGGCAGGATGTTTGTCGCGAGGACTTCGACAATATTCGGGTGGTTCAGTTTCTTCCAGGCAGCGATCTCGTTTAAAAAACATTTGCCGGTGATCTCATCAAAGCTGATCGGGATCTTGACCGCGACCAGTTTGCCATCGGTCTTTCTGTGCGCGGCAAAGACATG
>JAQTSH010000014.1 GCA_028711405.1 Methanoregula sp. | reverse complement strand
CACCAAATACCTGTGCGATGGCAAGGAGCCAGTTCTTTGTCTCGTTAAATCCAGTCGGCAGGGGCTGGTCGAAAAATGGGACGTCAGAGATCGGTGCGAGCATTTTTTTAATACTCTCCAATGTCTCATCACGTTCAGTGGGCAGGTTTAACGATGCATCATTAAACCTCAGAAGCGATCCTGAGTCAGTACTGCCCAGGAACCGGCAGTTAATTGCAATGCTGATGCGCTCCAGGAGAGCACGGACTGCCTCCATATCCTTCTCTATATTTGCAGCACCCCATTTTTCGGCAATGATGTTAACCGATCGTTCCGTCTTGCGGGAGGTGCCCGGAGCGATCAGGCTGGTTACTGCCCGGTGTGCATCCATCCGTCCTTGCAACCCGTCGCCGACAAGATTCCCGTCAACCCGGACCGGGACGATCCGGACATCCGGGTTGTCTGCGAGGACTGCCTCACGCACCTTCCCGATATCGTCCCCGGTAATCCCCGGTGGACATGCAGTGACAATGAAAATTGTCCTACACCCTCCTCGTATGACCGATACCAGGGTATCGCTGAGTTTCTTCTCGCCGCCGAAGATAAAGTCCTCGTCAGTCATGTCCGTGGTCACGAGCCGGGCTGCCATCCCTGCTTTGTAGGGATAGCCGTACCGCAGTGCGGAGTGTTCTTCGGTAACCAGCAGTTTCTCGTAGATCATCAGCGCACAGCTCCGGGGGCAGTGCATAACCGTGACCGCATCGGAAATCTGAGCGGTGACAGATACAGCCCCGGCAAATGCACACCCAAAGAGTGGGCGCTTGTTCTTCACTGAGGGGGAGATGCATTTTCCCACAGGGTTCTCACGATCCGGCAGGAAGACAAACTTGTTTTTTGGGTGGGTATCTTCCCGTGACAGGACGATGCGTTCAAGATCCTCGTCGCTTAATGGTAACGCAGGATACAACACTCCGGGTTCTTCCGACCGGATCCTCTCCGCATGCCCGGCAAGCGCACGGAAGAGTGTGGCTTCCGGCGCCTCCGGGTACCGTTCGATAAGCGTGCATCCATCCTTCTCTGCCCGGGCAAACACCCCGCTCCGGGGAATATGCGCGACAACCGGAAGGTGGACGGCATCGGCAAACCGGGTCACGCGTTCATTCTCTTCCGGGATGTTGCGTGCGTTGTAGATGAGACCGGCAACCCTGTCCTTCGTTTCGGTGAAATTCCTGATACCCCTCAGGATGTTATTTGCCGCATAGAGCGACAGGTATTCCCCGGACGTTATGATATAAACTGCATCGGCATACTCGTGCCGGATCGGGACGGCAAATCCCCCGCAGACCACATCCCCCAGGACATCATAGAGTGTAATATCGAAAAGCGATGACCGGACTCCGAGATCTTCAAGGGTCTCAAAAGCGGTGAGGATCCCACGACCGGCACATCCAACACCGGGCTCAGGTCCCCCGGCCTCGACACAGGCAACATTCCCGTATCCCTGGTACACGATATCCTCCGGTCGCCGTTCTGCTGGAAGAACCGTCTTGATGTACTGCAGGACTGTTGTCGGGATCCTTCCTCCCAGCAGCAGGCGCGTTGAATCATGCTTCGGGTCGCAGCCAATCTGGAGGATCCGGTGCCCGTTCTCTGACAGTGCCGCAGAAAGGTTTGCAGAGATCGTGGACTTCCCGATCCCCCCTTTGCCATAGATCGCGATCTTAATGGGAATCATCTCCCAAAAAACAGGTAACGGAAATACTCTCCACAAGACTGCGAATGCTTTCACAGGTCTGCTCTCCGCCGGGATGGGAAAGGTTCCATACCGGTTTCTGCCCGTCTTTGTGTATTGTCACGATAATATCTGACACAGTCCCGTCTGCCGGAACATAACCGATCCGCTCAAGTGCATATGATGTCCAGATCCGTTCGACCGATTCCGGAGCGATAAGTGAGAACGTACCTCTCTTCTCGACCGGGATGGTGAACTCCCCCCGGACGGCATCAAAACTCACCCCGTCAATTTCGAATGCCGACCCGAAAATGCCTGAGAGGACAAGATCTTCAGGAGTACCGGAGATCATGGTACCGTTCCGGTCCATAATCCAGAGCTGGTCGGCACAACGGATCGCAAGGTTCAGGTCATGGGTGGAGAGAAGGATCGACTTTTTATTTTTTTGTGCGACTCTCTTCAGGATCCGCATGGTCTCGATCTTGTGGGGTAGATCAAGATATGCGGTGGGTTCATCGAGGACCATCAGCTCAGGTTCCTGCGCAAGGGCACGGGCGATCATCACTTTCTGCCGTTCGCCATCGCTCAACTCATGGATAAAGCGCTGGGCGAGATCATGGGCTCCTACTGATGCAAGTGCGGATATGACGATGTTTTTATCCGGCTCGGTCAGCCTGCCCGCCCAATTGGTATACGGAAACCGTCCGAGCGCTACGATGTCAAAGGCGGTAAGGTAACCCACTTGAACCGGCGTGGTCAGGACCACGCTGAAGGATTTTGCCCTCTCTTCCGAACTGAGGTCATCAATTTTCTTGTCACGTAGCCATACGTCACCGTGAAGTGGGGGCTGGATGCCGGCAAGCGTCCGGATAAGCGTGGACTTGCCGGAACCATTGGGACCGATCAGGCATACAAGCTCCCCCCGCTTAAGATTGAGGTTGAGATCTTTTGAGACCTCCTTGATGACGGTCTTCTGGTTCCTGTACCCGATGGTAAGGTTTTCACAGGTTAAAATGGAAATAGCGTTCATGTGGTTATCCCCCGCCCGAATCGGGTTCCCCGCACGATCACCCAGATGACCACCGGGGCACCAAACAGGGCGGTGATGGCATTGAGTGGCAGCACGATACCGGTACCCGGCACATGGGATATGATGTCGGTACACAGGGCGAGGATACCACCAATGATAATACAACCGGGGACAAGGATGCGGTGATCGGCAGTGACAAACAGTGCCCGGCAGAGATGGGGGACGGCGATCCCTAAGAATCCGATCGGACCGCAGAATGCTGTCACTACGCCAGCCATCAGGGCTGTTGTCGTGATGATAACAATCCTGGTACGGTTATAATTCATTCCCATGCTCTCGGCATACTGTTCGCCGAGCAGAAGGGCATTGAGCGATTTGACCAAAAAAAAGGACATGATAAAACCGGCAAGAAGAAGGGTTACCAGGATGGGGAGCTGGCTCCAGGTGACGCCGGAAAAACTGCCCATGGTCCAGAATGTAAACGAGTGCATGCTGGCTTCATCGGAAAACTGCAAAAGAATAGTGACAATTGCCCCGCTGATGTACGAGACCATGATCCCAAGGATGAGGATGGTGATATTGCTCTGGATCTTTGAAGATATCAGCAGGATCAGGAGCAGTACTGCAAATGCCCCAAGAATTGAAGCTACCGAGATACTTATGTCCCCGATGAGTCCGATACTGGCAAAGATTATTCCCACGCCACAGAATCCGGCGGACATCATCACGAGCGCCACGCCAAGGCTGGCTCCCGAACTGATGCCAAGAATGAAGGGGTCGGCAAGAGGATTCCGGAAGAAGGTCTGCATCAGGAGCCCGGAGAGGGCAAGCGCCCCTCCGACAAACACCGCAGTGATAGCTTTTGGCAACCGCCAGTCCCAGAAAATCGTTGTCCACGTTTCCTTTGCTGCCCCCCCGGTCAGTATCGTGAGGAGTGCATCCGGGGGGATGTTGACTGAACCGAGCATCAGGTCGATGAGGAAAAGAATCCCCAGAATACCGATAATCAATGGTATTGCAATGGCAAATCTTCGGATACTGTTGCCTGTTTCGCTTCCCTCAAGGTTCATACGGTTCCCCCTGTCTTGTTGACACCAATGTGCCGGTAATAGTACAGTTCATGATCGGGTAGCAGTTCCGGGTGCAGGATCTTCACCAAATCTGCGAGAATGATATCCGGATGAAGCACGCCTGACTGCCAGTAATCGTTGCCGCCATTTTCGTTCACCCGCCCATTGTAATGGTACATCCTGCCGTTCCTGAATGCATCAAATTTCGAATATCTCGTATCAAGAGTCAGGAGATCGTCAATATTATCTGCATAACCGATATTTATCCAGCAATCGGCATCCTGTGCCCGGTCATACACGGTCTCAAAATCGAGCGTACTGTCTCCGCTTTCTGTATTATTCACGAGAATATAATTGCCACCGGCATCCCGGAACAGCTGCGCTACATAACCGCCCCCCCCGGGTGCATACCATGTACCCTGGTAATCAATACCGGAGAAGAGAGTGGGTTTGTGCGTTGCGCAGGCGGCTTTTTCCCAGATTGCGGTGTAGTTCGCTTTTATTCGCCCGAATACTTCGTTGGCAGTTTTTTCCTTGTTGTAAAACAGGGCAAAATACTTGATCCATTCGACTCTCCCCAGTGGATCGTTCTCCATCCATTCAGCATCGATTGCAGGTTTGATCCCCGCTTCCTGCAGTTTGTACTGGCTGTCAGATTCCTTGTTTCCGGTCGCGGTGCAGAAAACAACATCCGGCTCAAGTTCGATTATTTTCTCCACGTTCATCGTGTAACCCATCGATTGGGAGGTGCCGCTCCCGATCTCGATGATTTTACCTTCACGGGAAAGTTTCGTCAGCTTCTCGTCGTAAATCCAGTATACTCCGTTGAGACCTTTGATCGAAGAGGTTTCATTCAGCTCGGTGATATACGGTAGTTGTGTGGTCGCGAGGGGAATCACGGATGATACGGGAATAAAAAACACGCGGGCATACGGGTAACCTTCGGGAACCTTCTCGCCGCGCTGGACGAGAAGGTACGTAGTGTTCTCGGTCACCCTTCCCCAGGGATCATGGATATGCACGACCTTATACGTTCCATGGTATTCCACGGAATATCCCTGTGCAATTTCAGGATATGCCTTGTCGGGAAACAGGTCCCGGTTATCTGCGGACTTTTCCCCTAGTGTACCGCTGATCCGGTCGTTATTCGAGCTATGGGAAAATGCCACAATCCCTGCTACGGCAATGATCACAAGTATCAGTACTGCCAGAATTCCATATCCCCATTTTTTCTTTTGTTCCTGTGACATTGTCATCACCTGGTAGTATAGATTAATTCCTGCACCGTTCCGGTAAGCCGGCGGCTGTTTAAGTCTTCAAGCCGAAAATATGAGGCTTCAAGGTCACCGGCTAGTGCCCGGGCCCGACCGAGGCAGGGGAAACCAACTTCAGTATCGACGACAACAAACCTGATACCGGTGCCAGCGATACTCCTCGCCATATCAGCGAGCTCATTATACGGAGATTTGGTATTCATTGAAACATTCACTCTGCCATCAGTGAGAATAACGATCGATTTATTTTCACCTGCTGCCGCATACCTGCCCCGAGTCAGTAGTCCGTACGCTTCAGCGATGCCTTGTATGAGGGGTGTCATACCCCCGGTGGGGAGCGTCCGGAGCATCCTGACCGCAAGATCGGGGCTCCGTGTGGGCGGGAGCACCAGGCGTGCATCGGTTCCACGGAAGATCATAAGACCGATGCGGTCCCGTTTCTGGTAGGCATCAGTTAAAAGGGACAGGATCGCTCCCTTGACGGCAACCATACGCTTTCGTGTCCCCATGGAGCCGCTGGCATCAACGAGAAACAGGATCGTGTGGGCGGTTTTCTTTTCCCGGATTTTTTCGCGGAGATCCATTTTTTTCACCGAGATTGCGAGACCGTTTCGTTCCCGTGACTGCTGGTATGGTGCTGCAGCCCGGAGCGTTGCGTCGATGGCGATGTCATGTCGGTTTTTTTTTGGGAGACAAAATGAGCAGTAATGACCGGAAGCATCGGTACTTATGATCCGACTCCGTCTCCCGCTCTTCTGCTTATGGGTTGCCCGCCGGGACTTTTCGTTGAGATACCTGATCACTTCAAAGGGTGACCCGATGCCAAAGACCTGTTCTGCAAGGGGAGATGGCAGGGTTTTTTTCTTATCGGGATCCTTCTGTTCCTGTCGCTCTGGTTGCAGGTCCGGGGTCTGATCCGGTCGTGTATTCCTGTATGAAGATCCTGTCTCGCTTTTTTGATCCTGATCCTTTGGCTCCGGCTTATTCTGCGGAGGGGTTGCCGGAGGATTTTCGGGAATGTCCCGCCGGCGATGTTCAAGTGCAAACAGTGAAGCGAGCTTGATGTCGTCGAATTCTACGCTGTCCCTGCAATCAAGCGCAGCAAGAGCTTTTGCCGCCCGCGCTACGGCAAGGTCTCCCCTTTGTCCTGCGACTACGAGTTCAAGACAGAGAGAGGATATCAGATCTGCATGTCCATCAGGAATACTGACATAGGGAAGGCGTTCCCGCGCTGCATCGAGGGTCTTTTTCAACGCTAGGATCCGGGGCTCGTATTCACGGATGAACTCATCGGGAGACTGTTCGAACCGGAGGTGTTTTCTTACGACATCTGCCCGCAGTCCACTATCCTCTATCGGGTCAAGACGGACACAGAGATCGAAATGGTCCATCTGGGAAGAGGTAAGTTCTCCTTCTGCAGGATCCATGGTTGCGATCAGGATGAACCGGGTCCGGGCCCGATGTGAAAATCCTTCACGTTCGAGAATGATCTGCCCGGTCTCTGATGTATTGAGCATAGTGGTGACAATGCCTTCGTCCATCAGGTTGATATTATCTGCATACAAAATCTGGCAGTTTCCCTGCTCCAGTATACCCGGAGCCAGCCGTGCCCTGCCGGTGCTGACAGCGGATTCCAGCTCAAGATTACCGAGCAGCCGGTCATAGGTAATATTCTGCGGCACCGTCAGGACTTTTTTACTAAAAACGAGAGTCCCGACAGACCGCGCCAGCGTTGACTTGGCAGTGCCGGTGTCCCCCATAATGAGAATCGTGCGGATGTCGTCATCGACAAGCGTGCACTGGAGTGCTTTTTTTGCATGCTCCTGACCGGTGATTGCCGGAAACGGGTAAAGGGGCGTCATGAACTGCCGTAACACTCCTCGATCAGGGCTCTGATGGTGCCAAAGTCCATCCTGCTCTCTTCAAACGGTCTCCGTCTCAAACGGTGGGGAAGCGAAAGACCTGCGGCTTTTATTACATGCTCCTGTTTCACTTCGTTCTGTCCGTCGAGTGCGGCAAAGGCGAGGGCGGTTTTAACAAGAGTCAGATCGGACCGGTGCCCGTCAACACCCAGTACAAGTGAAATTTTAATGGCAGTGTTAATCAACAGATCATCGGCTTTGATGCCGGAAACAGACTCCTTGGCTCTGATGATACGGTCCCGGACTGCTTGTTGTTCCGATTCAAATTTTTTGCAGAATGCAACCGGATCCCGTTCAAATTCGAGCCTTCGTTTTACCACATCCGAACGCCTGACCGGATCCTTCTCGCCTTCCACATCGACTACGAGACCGAACCGGTCCAGCAGCTGCGGGCGCAGGTCACCCTCTTCCGGGTTCATCGTTCCCACCAGCAGGAACCGTGCCGGGTGGGAATAGGAGATGCCCTCCCTCTCGACAAAATTTATCCCCATTGCCGCAGCGTCCAGCAGGAGATCAACGATGTGATCATCGAGGAGATTCACTTCATCGACGTACAGGATATTGCCGTTTGCCATCGCCAGCACGCCGGGCTCGAATTTTTTCACTCCTCTGGTGATGGCATGCTCGATATCCATGGTTCCTACAACACGGTCTTCCGTAGCGCAAAGCGGAAGCTCAACAACCCGCATCCGGACCAGCTCGGTCTCCGGTTTTCCGGATGTGGCAATCTTCTCGCGGCAGGAACTACAGAGGTTCCGTGAATCGGAAACTCCGCAACGGAACATACAGCCTTTTACCACGTCCCGTTCGGGCAGCAGGTCGGCGACAGCCCGGACCGTTGTGGATTTTGCAGTACCCTTCTCCCCGCGAATCAGGACGCCCCCGATGGACGGATATACGACATTTGCAAGGAGGGCGTCTTTCATATCCTCTTGCCCGACAATGGCAGAAAACGGGTACACCGGGTTTTCACCGGTCATGGCTGGTCCCCACCACCATTCTTTACGGACCAGGCACTCAGGCGGATCCAGTTTTCAAGGATCGATTGTTTTTCATCAAGAACGTAATTCCAGTCGGGAACACGAGGTGTTCCAACAATGCCCGGAAGTGCCTTCATCATAGACAATGCGGTCTTTTTAGCTGTGAGTTCCGGCACAAGTCCCCACTCAACTTCGTCACAAATATGGAGGAGTGCACAGGTCATGACCACAACAGCCGGATTCCGGGAAAAATCCCTCAACGTACGGATGAACAATTCATGTTTGTTCTCACCATCAAGGGAGGATGCCACATCCCAGTATTTTTTCTCGTCTATCCCGAAACGGTCGAGGCGGACGAGCATGTCGCGCTGGGAATCGGGTGTAAGCCCGGTCTGGAGTGCAAGTGCCCGGGTCGTGGCTTCGATGACACAGATTGCGATGAGTTCTCCTGCTTTTGAATGTTTGCCAGCCCACGTAATGACGTTCGGACTGTCCTTGTTGGAGATGATGCAGATCTGGTCTGTGCCGGACCCGGTGGCGATACCGGTCGAATACCGGCTGGGCGCCATCAGCTGCTGGATAGCGACGGTCTTTGCCTCGGTGGCGGTCATAATCGCTCTGGTCAGCGCATGGGGCGGCAGGCAGGAGCTGATCAGGATGATTGTATTGATGGTGCCGCCTACATAGACCGACTTTCCGTTCTCCTCATGCCATAACCCGGGATCTCCCGCCCGTCCTCCGTTCACCTCAATCCCCGCAGTAACAATTGCGGTGACTTCAAGGTTCCGGAAACACCGTGTTGCGAAGGCAGCGTTCTTCATCTTCGCTGCTGTCATCATGCCCGCAACCTTATTGGGATTGAGACCCAGCCGTCCGGCATGGATTTTTATATAGGCTTCAACGCTTCCCCCTTCCATATCTTCAGAGCGACAGCCTTCGGTTGGTTTGGGTTGGTGGTTGAATATCGCTTCCAGACCTTCTGAGTATCCCCCGTTGACATAGGATGTAATCAGGCAGTTCCTGTTCCTGGGGAGCCGGACAACGATGGAGTTTTCATTGCGGTATACTTTTTCCCCGGATGAAGTCTCTACCAGTAATTTCAGGTCACATCCGGTCTTGTCGGATTCAGATATTGTATCGGTCAACATGGATCACTTCCTGTAGATGAACAGCTGTTAAGTTCTCCCTTAACAACAGGTTTTTTTAGTTAGAGCAATTATACTTGATCTAAATCATTGTATTTAAATCACGTGAAATTGTCACGGGACAAAGAGATGAATACTGGAATTATTGTGAAATCAGGGAGGAAATTAGTGCAAGATTGAACCTAAACTATGAAACCGGTGGGGGTTCCCCCCGTCATATCAATGACCAGAAGAAAATTCGGATTTGAAATTATTGGAAGGAGGAATATCATGGCAAAAATTTTTGGAATCAAACCGCAGATAGCAACACAGCAACTCATTGAAAAATTTGAAAACGAAGTACAGATCCGGCACAACAACCAGCCGCTCGTGGGAACGGTCTACGTCGATATGCAGGAAAACCAGTGGGCAGTGGCATTCGCCTACAACTTTACCCGCAAACCCGGGCTGCACGGGCACGAGAACCCGCTCGAAGTGCGTTATTCCTGCCCGGCACGGGAGAGCAGCAGCGTGCGGATGTTCCGCTCCACCGATGCTACCGAGAGAACGTTTGCCTCAGAAGCCCTCAAGGATGGCGATGCATTTATCCGCTTTGCCCTCACTCAGGAGAGAACACTCGTAGGAAGACCAGCGTAACGGATGTCCTGATTGCGGTTCCCGGTTGGTCTCAATTGATCTGTCGTGGATGTTAAAAGACCGACAATGGGCAGGTCATTGGCACACCCCTCTGCCTGCCTTCACATACCCGGACGACACCGGGCCTGTTCCCGCCTCCGGACCGCAACTCATACCCCAAAAAAACCCCTGGAGTGATCACCCGCCTTGACAAGAACGCTACCCCTGACCATCGTAATGATCGCCGCCGCCGTCCTGACAATTGTGCTCTGTACCTTCACCGGTCCTGCCGGCTTTGGCATCCCCTCTGCCGGACAGGGCGCTGCCGACATCGTTGGCGGCATCCGGCTCCCCCGGGTCCTCGCTGCGTTTTTTGTCGGTGCCAGTCTTGCCGTTGCAGGTGCTGCGATGCAGGCACTCTTCAAAAACCCGATGGCAGATCCCTATATCCTCGGCACTTCGTCCGGCGGCGCACTGGGAGCATCCCTTGCCATCGTTTTTCTCGGCGGCTTTTTCGTCCCGATCTTCGCATGGATCGGTGCTGTCGTAGCGATCCTCATCGTCTGGTCGATTGCCGGCAGGCGGGGCGTGATCTCCGTTGAGACCCTGCTTTTGACCGGCATTGCCGTTTCATTCTTCTTCTCTGCCATCGTCTCGTTTTTAATCGCCATCGCAGGTCAGAACGTTCACCAGATCATCTTCTGGCTCATGGGCGGGTTCTGGAATGCGTCGCCATCCGATGCGATCCTCTCCGCCTGCATCCTCGTCCCTGCCGGGGCGCTGCTCTTTTTTATGGGCAGGGACTTAAACGCCCTTTCGCTCGGTGAGGAGACCGCTGCCCATCTCGGCATCGATGCGACCCGTGCCCGCTGGGCGGTGCTCGGCGGCAGCACCCTGCTCGTTGCCGGTGCCGTCTCGATCGCCGGGTGTATCGGGTTTATCGGGCTTGTCACACCCCATATCGTCCGGATGCTGATGGGACCGGACAACCGCGTGGTCATCCCCGCCTGCATTCTTGCCGGGGGGATGCTCCTTGTCATCTCTGATACCCTTGCCCGCACGTTCTTCTCCGATCTGCCCGTGGGGATCATCACCGCTTTCATCGGGGCGCCGTTCTTTATCTGGCTTATCCACCAGCGGGGGATGGCGACGTGAACGACAAGTACAGCATTCATGCTCAAAACCTCCACGCGGGATATGGAACCATCGAGATCGTAAAATCCGTGAGCTGCACATTTGCACCGGGCACCTTCACCGGCATCATCGGACCGAACGGTTCCGGCAAAACCACGCTCCTGCGGACATTCAGCCGCGTGATACCGGCAAGCGGGATCCTCCTTTTGGACGGAAAGCCAGTCAGCGACTATACCCCTGCGGAACTGGGTATGGCGCTCGGGTTTGTCCCGCAGGATGAGGGGCGCCCGTTCCCGTACACGGTGATGCAGGTCGTCCTGATGGCACGGTATGCCCGGACCAGCAGGTTTGCCGCGCTCGTTCCGGAAGATTATGCCCGGTGCCACCGTGCCCTTGCGGAGACCGGCGTCTCGCACCTTGCCGACCGTTCGATCCGTACCCTGAGCGGAGGGGAATGGCAACGGGTGCTCATCGCCCGCTCCCTTGCGCAGGACACAAAGGTGCTCCTCCTGGACGAACCGACCTCACACCTCGACCTCTCCCACCAATCTGATATTCTCACTCTCATGCGCCGGCTTGCCGGTTCGGGCTCGACTATCATCGGGGTGTTCCATGACCTCAATCTTGCCGCACTCTACTGCGACCGGCTCATTATGATCCAGCACGGGGAGCTGGTCGCTGACGGCACACCCGCACAGGTGCTGACACCAAAAAAAATCCGGGAGGTCTATGGTGCCGACGTCGTTACCTCCTGCCACCCGGCTACCGGTCGGACTTTTCTTATGCCCATAAAAACCGCAAACGGGACAAATTCAGCAGGAAAGCCCCTGAACGTTCAGGTGATCTCCGGTGGCGGAAGCGGATCTGATCTCCTGCACTTCCTCTCCGGGAAATGCCTGTCGCTCTCTCTTGGCATCCTTGCCACCACGGATACCGATTACCTCACGGCACAGGCACTGGATATTCCCTGCGTCCCGGTACTGCCGTTCTCCCCCATTCCTGCCCATGCACTGGAGAAATTTAAACGGATGCTCTCGCGGGCAGACCGCATCATCCTCTCCGTCCACCCGGTGGGAACCGGCAACCTGCCGGTCATAGGAGCACTCAGTGAAGTGGACCCGGCACGGATCATCATCCACCTGCCGGAAGGCAGGGATTTTTCCTCGTATGATTATGCCAAAGGAGCTGCTGCCGCAGCTTTTGAGAACCTGTGTGCTACCGGTGCACAGTGTACCACCAGCTACGACGGGATACTCCAGCACCTGTACCCGGTGGCACCCGAAACCCACGAGTGAGATGTGATCCATGAACAAAAGACCCTTATTCATCTCGACATTCTGCTGCATTGACCATCCGCTCGATGAAGCGCTTGGCATCCTTGCCGGTCGCACATCGCATGTCGAGATCCTCTGTGACGGACTTCACGACCTCCTCCCGGATGTTTCCTCGTGCAGCGAGTACCCGCTTATGTATTCTGTCCACGCCCCGACAAGCGATGTCAACATCGCGGCAGTCAACGAACGTATGCGGAGCGCGTCCTTGTCGGTGCTTGGCGACGTGCTCGCAACCTGCGCCCGCATCGGTGCAGACCACCTCGTGGTACACCCGGGGTATTCGCCCTACGAGCAGGTACGGGATCGCTCCTATGCCTCCCTGCTCTCGTCGCTTGATGACCTTGCCCGGCTCCAGGACGAGCACGGGGTACGGGTCTGCATCGAGAACATGGGCGGGTGGCAGTGCTGCCATTTCCGTACACCCGCATTCCTCCCGGAACTCGCCGAACGCGGGTTGGAGGTGACGCTCGACTGCGGGCATGCCTGGCTCAACGGGAACCTTGAGGCGTTCCTTCAACTGGGAGCGTTCAGCCACGTGCATCTCCATGACAACGGCGGGACGAACGATGACCATCTCGCGTGCGGTGATGGGACGATCGACTTTCCCTGCCTGGTACAACAACTCCCGCAGCAGGCAACCCTTGTCATAGAGACGCGGGAACTCGCGGCGGCAAAAAAAAGCTTCAGGTATCTTTCATCGATCATGAACGGAGTACAATAAATGAATCCATCCCCCGGAATCCAAAACTACGGTGTAGTCCTGCTGGTCATGGCAATGGCATTGGTCCTTGGCATAATGCCCGTAACAGCGATAACGGTCACTGATGATGCCGGTATGACTCTCACCTTCAATGCGACACCCACGCGTATCGTCTCCCTGGCGCCATCCAATACCGAGATTCTTGCCGCCCTCGGTCTGCTTGACCGGGTGGTTGGTGTAACGGATGTCTGTGACTATCCCCTCGAGGTTAAGAACAAGACCCGCATCGGGGGCTACTCGGCTATCAGCATCGAGAAGGTAGCAGCGGTACGACCGGATCTGATCGTTGCATCGGATCTCACACCCAAAGAGACCGTGACCCGGCTCCGGGAGATTGGTTTGCCGGTCGTGGTTGTGGCACCCAAGACTATTGACGATGTCATACGGGACTGCCGGTTAGTCGGGGAACTAACCGGTACAAAAACCCAGGCAGATGAACTGGCAACAAACCTTTCGCGCCGTATTGCCGCAGCACGTCTTTTTCCCCTGCCCGAACACCCGCTGACGGTTGCCCACGTGGTCTGGCACAAGCCCCTCTACGTGAGCGGCAACAACACGCTGCAAAACGATGTGATCGTTCTTGCGGGGGGTGTGAACGTCTTCTCTGACCGGAGCGGTTGGAGCACGGTCTCGCTTGAGGAGTTCCTGATGACCAATCCCGATATCATCATTGTCAGTGGCGGGGGCGGGATGGATTCTTCGGAGAAAGATGTGATCCTTGAAGAGTTCATGACCAACCCGCAGTACGCATCCCTCTCCGCAGTCAAAAACAAGGATGTGTATGCTGTTGATGCCAACATCATCAGCCGTCCGGGTCCCCGCATCGCGGATGCGGTTGAAGAGGTTACCCGCATTATTCGTACTGTGGACAAAGAACGTGCTGCATCGCTGCCAACGACGGTACCTCCTGCGAAAACCCCCGGGTTCACCGCAATCGCTGCTGTCCTGGGGATTTTTGCAGTCTTTGCGATGGCAAGGAAGTAATAAGACACCGGTGACACGATGAAATGTGACGAAATCATCCTTCCGGATAATACCCGGCTACGGCTTCCTGCCGGAGAGACCATCGAGCGCACAAAGAGTGCCCTTGTCGTCCGCTTCCCGGACAAACGAAACGTTCTCTCCACATCCTGGCAGAATGGCGGATATCGTGAAGATCTCACGGCGGTCTTTAACCACCAGATACCGCTCGCGGCGTGCGACGACTGCCACGCCAACGGGGGCGTGAAGGCGTATCTCGAAGGTGTCGCAGCGCGCCTGTCGCTCGATCCGGCTGCAACGTGCGGGCTCATCACCCGTGCGGAGATGCAGAACGCCGCCATCGTTTCTGCTGCGTATCTCGACCTTTCGGTCACGGCAGTTGTTACCGCAGGGATCGACAAGAATGGCGGGAGAGCCGGGGACCCTGCTTCGTATCACGAAACGGACGGACGGTTTGAGCCGGTTGGCGGAACGATCAATACCCTCCTTTTCGTCGGCGCGGATCTCCCGGAATATGCGATGTCCCGTGCGGTGATGACCGCTACTGAGGCAAAGACCGCAGCCCTCCAGCAGCTGATGGCACGGAGCATCTACTCGACCGGGATTGCGACCGGGTCCGGGACGGACATGATCGCCATTGTAACAAACCCCGGCTCTTCTCTCCATCTCTCGGATGCCGGGAAGCATGCGAAACTCGGGGAATTGATCGGTACGACGGTGATCCGGGCAACGATTGCCGCACTGGAGAAGGAGACCGGTCTCTCACCTGCATCCCAGCGCGATGTGCTGGTGCGGCTGTCCCGGTTCGGGGTTACGGAGGAGGATCTCTGGAAAGCCGCAGTAACGGCAGGTTATGTGGATAGCGCCAGCGGGGAAGAGCGGGAGCGGTTCGTGCAGTTCCTGAGAAGTTGGGCGCGGGAACCCGGTGCGGTAGCGCAGGCAGTGGCAGCGCTCCACATCCTGGACGAGGCAGGATGGGGATTACTTCCTGATGACGTGGCACGGGACGCAATTATCCGTATATTACGTGACGGGGAGACGAATATTCCAGCAGCGGGAGACCGGCTTATTGACTGCGTCGTTGCGATGCTCACCCGGCGGGCAGTGAGGGAAGTGTATCCCGCACGAAACCCCGGGGGTTCACTGCATTTGCACCCGTAAAAGGTGCATGGCGAGCATGCAACTGGGATCCATGGATAGCAGATATAGCAGTGTTCATGGCGGGTTTGCCAGAGGATCCCATGGAATGAGATATCCAGAGTAGGATCATCGAATCTCCCTCGCGGAATCTTACCCCTTTGCTGTATCGGCTTTCCCCCAAAGGATCAGGGACATAAAAAAGTGCAGGGGACGTTACTCCCCTGCCATCGTTGTTCTCACTCCTGTGCTTTCCACACCATGTGGTCAAGGACCCGGTCCCAGATGACGAGCATCCCCGGTATGATCACGTAGGCGAGCAGTCCTGCACCGAGGAATGCTCCAACGATGATGAGTTCGTTGTCCATCGCCATCACCTTACGCAAGAGCGGTGACACCATCTGCCCAGGTGTCGACTTTTGCGAGGATCGCGTCATCCGAGTAGGAGGTGACCGTGACCTGGTCGCGGGAGAAGTTGACGAAGTACAACTCCCCGTTGGCGTCGTGGCACTTGAGGGTCGCGGAGTAGGAGTCTTCCTCCGGGTCGTGGATGATCGTTCCGCCGTGCGCGGTCGCAAGGTCGGTATCTGCCATGAGGAGGGTGATCCCCGCGTTGAAGCCGGTGATCGTGTTGTACTTCTCGGTACTGGTGCCGACGTTCTTTGCGTCTACGTCTTCATAGACGAGCCGGGCAGTGTAGGTCTCCTTTGTCTTCTCCACGGGGTCGTGGTTTACCCCGGCGGTCATGTAT
>JAQTSH010000229.1 GCA_028711405.1 Methanoregula sp. | reverse complement strand
TTGTTCCAGACAAGGATCGTTCCGGTTGGGTCCAGCACCATCAGCCAGACACTTGCATTGTCAATAATGCTCTCCTGTAATTGCATGAGGGCATGCATCTGTTTCTCTGCTACTTTTCTCCCAGATACGTCAGTGAGGGCAAGCACCGCCTGGTGATCGGTAAGGAGCCCGGCGGAGATGATTACACCAAGCAGGGTGCCATCGGATGTGGTGATCGCAGATTCATAATTCCGGACAGAATTGTTCGTCACCAGTTCCCTGATGAATTTCAGCCTCAAAGCCGTATCGGGTAGGATCTGGTCTAGCGATCTCACGCTGGTCTCGCCTTCGACGCATCCAATCATCTCGCAGAACCGCCGGTTCATTGTGACAAACGTGAGATCATCAAGGTTCAGTTTTACCAGTCCGTCTTCGGCATGTTCGAAGACCGCTTTGTACTCAGCTCTCTGCTTCCAGAGGTTCTCGGACAGTATAGCGACCACAACGGCGATACCCAAAAAGACCGCAGCGCGGAGGATGGCGGTCTCGATCTCGATCAGGACCGGGTAGGTGAAATATCCCACAATCGCGATATAGATAACGCAGATGATGCCGGTATAGATGATCCCCTTTTTGTGATAATGGTACGCGATGAGGACGATGGGGATGTAATAGAGGTGCATGAAGACCGTGCTGATTCCGATAGAGAGGCAGTAGAGCGAGATGCAGATGAGTGCAAAAAGAAGCGTCAGGATGGTCACCCGCCACGCGGTTTCGGTTGTCATCCACGGTGGCAGATCCATGCACATCAATCCTTGTCGGCAAAAATTTCCGGTACTGGTTTTTCCTGTGTAAAAACCGTTCGTCTACAACCAGGTCGTCATGCCCAAAAAAACCGCGAGCCCGACTGGTGTACACATAGTTTGTCACCGACCCTGATGAGTGTTGCGCCAGTACTAAACTACCATTTCCGTGACCTGGTCATCGATCCGTCTCGATAAAAAAATTCCATGGAAAAAATTTAGCACACCAAGCCCGAGGCGATGAACCGGAATCCTCGCGGTTGCCGGCTCCCTGGCAAAAAACCGCACGAGTTCTCACCCGTTTTTTTGCGTGTCAAACCGGTATGCACCTTCAGGCACCCGCAACTCAAACCGGGCTCCTTTTCCCGGGATGCCGGTTTCTTGGATGGTGATGCCGGTGAACATGAGGATCTCCCGTGCCAGAAAGAGACCCAGTCCGGTATTCTTCCCGAATCCCCGCGTGAAAAGTCGCGGTTTGTCCTCTTCGCAGATGCCCACACCATCATCCTCACAGATGACGACAAGGGTGCTCTTATCCTGTTCGGTGAAGAACCGTATGGTGGATACGTGTTCACCGTGCCGCACCGCGTTTTCGATAAGGTTGTAGATCACTTTGGGCAGCAGGGCATCGGCAAAGAGTTCGAGCCGGGGGAAATTGTCAGTGACCAGTATACCGTGGAGTTCCACCTGTGTACGGGCGAGTGCCACCAGGACATGCAGATCCTGCCATGCGGGTGCTTTCACGCCAATTACTTCATAATCGTGAGTAAATTCCAGCACTTCGTTGATTACCTCCGTGATCTGCGCTGAACGGAGAATATACTCGTTCACCTGCGTATCCGTATTCACTTCTCTTGCCAGTTCGATATAACTTAAGAGTGCTGTCAGTTTGTTCTTGATGTCGTGCCGGGTGATGCTCGATAAGAGGCTCAGCTTCTTGTTGACGCTCTCCAACGCATCACGGGTCTTCCGCATCTCGGTGATATCCTGGATGATCCCTGTGATCTTCGCAGGTTGACCCTGGGCATCAACCGTGATCGTTCTTCCCCGGACAAAGAGCCAGTTCCATCTCCCGTCACTGCCCTGGACCCGGAAGTCCGATTCCAGTACCGGTACGGTTCCTTTGAGATATGCTGCTGCTGCAGCATGGATCCGTATGAAATCATCTGGTTGAAGGATTGAGCGCAACGCTGCGTAGGTCAGCGTCTCCGTCCCGGATTGGTCCAGGGGATGCGCAGTATACGGGAAATTTTTTATGAGGAATGTTTGGCTGGGCACATCGTATTCCCAGGTGCCCGTGCCAGTGGCTTCGATGGCAAGTTTCAACTGTTCATCGTTCTTCCGCAACGCCTCTTCCGCCAGCCTGCGACTTGTGATGTCCCGGATCATCACGAGGTATCCTGCAAAGAGCGTGGCATGATCCACCAAGGGTCGGCAGATCATGTCGTAGTGGTGCACCCCGTCGTCCGCCGGAAGCGTGATCTCGCGATGACTCTCCCCGGCGCGTTCGCGGCTCTCTAAAATGAGGGGTACTGCCGGGGGGAAAATCGATTCGAGGGGTTTCCCGAACGGCGGATGCCCGGACCGACCTGCAATCCGGAGTGCGGCGGGATTCATGTCGGTGATCCGGTTCTTCTTGTTAACGACGAGGATCCCGTCACCAATTGCCGCAAAGATCTCCGGGTAGGTGACCGGCGCAAGGGTGAAGAGCTGGTACCGGCAGATGCCGAGCGCGACGATGATCCCGGTGATGGTGAATGCAAAGGGGGTCAGGTCGATGCCCGGTATCGGATCAAGATCTGTCACGTACACCATATTCAGGACGAGGGGAATACCGGATGCGACGAGCAGGAGAAGTATCTGTTTCTTGAACAACGCAGAGGTACCGGAATGCCGCAAGAGGATAAGCCCGAGAGCTACAAGGGAGAGCAGGTATGAATATCCGGCGTGCAGCCAGAAGAGTGGTCCGGGCGTGAAGACCCAGACCGTAGAACTATCAATAATCTCCGGTGTGATCGCAGAGTAATAGAGATGATGCATCGAATCTGTGGCAACGAGGAGGACTGAGATGACCGGGATGACAAACAAGAGAAGGATATTTCTTCGTGTCAGGAGGTATTCGCGGTTTGTATAACAGAGCACAAACAACAGCCAGGCAACTGGCACGGTCACGATCCCGGGGTACTCGATAATTGTTGCAATGAGGTTTGTCTGGAGATCAGAACTCACCAGCTGGATGGTATAACCCAGTGTCCAGAGACTTGATGCTGCCATCAGGAGGGTGAAGGGTCGGGCGATGGGGTTCTTCTTGTTCTGCCAGCCGATGTATGCCAGTGTGAGCGTGATGACAGCAGAAATAAGAAGCGGAATGAGAAACGGAGATTGCTGGAAGCTCATCTGGACACCGGTATGACGATCGTTGCTTTATTTGAATGCTGTGATGGAAATTAGATGTTGTGTTTGGATTTTACCGGTGCAAATAATACTCATAGCATCCCAAATGACCCGACGGCAGGGGATCAGTCCGGGGTTTTGTTTTCCCCGCCGACAAACCGGTAGGCACCAGCCGGGACCGTCAGCTCGAAACGTGCACCGGTGCCGGACGTTCCGGTCTCCCGGATACCAATCTTTGTGATCGACAGGATCTCTTTTGACAAGAAGAGCCCGAGTCCTGTATGTTTGCCAAAACCCCGCTCGAACAGGTGGTTCTTTTCTTCCTCCGGTATACCAGCACCATCATCCTCACAGAGAAGAACAAGATGGTCCGGCGTGATGGTTGCAGAGATCCGGATCTCTGTCAGCGCATTCCCCCCGTACCGCAGGGCATTATCGATCAGGTTGTACATCACCTTCTCAAAAAGAGGGTCGGTATACAGTTCGAGATCTTGCAATTCGACCGTGACCTTCACGCCCCGCATCGGTAGTGCTGCCGTTGCCTGTCCGATGCAGCGGTTGACATCCTGCCAGACCGGGGCTTTTGTGCCGACCTCTTCATATTCGCGGGTGAGGTTGATTTGGTTCTCAA
>JAQTSH010000228.1 GCA_028711405.1 Methanoregula sp. | reverse complement strand
CCGCAGGGGGACGATCTGTACGGGTTGTACGAACAGGGAACACGCCTCTACGACGCCGGAAAATACCGGGAAGCACTCGATGTCTACGATCAGGCACTCGCCCTTGCCCCCAATTACGGTTTGGCGTGGACGGGAAGGGGGCATACCCTGTACATGCTCGACAGGAATCCCGAAGCCCTGGATGCCTATGCACACGCCATATTCCTCGATCCTCTCGACAGCGCAGCATGGGCTGACACGGCGAGTGTCCTTGTACGGCTGAACAGGTACCAGGAGGCACTGGAGGCAGCAGACCGGGCAATCGCGTTGAACCCAAATAACTCGTATGCCTGGGGAGTCCTGGGATATGCCAGGAACCAGTTCGGTGAGTACACAGAAGCCCTTCTGGCATTCAACACGGCAATTGCCCTCGATCCGGATGATTCATTTACATGGTCGAGCAAAGGATACACCCTCAATTATCTCGGGAGATACCCGGAAGCGCTGGAAGCACTCAACCATTCCCTCTCCCTCGCCCCGAATGACACCATCACCCTCATGTTAAAAGCGCAGGTATTGCTCTCCCTTGACCGGGATGCGGAGGCACGGGAATTGACCAGCACCGCATGTGAAGCAGAGCCGAATAACTCCTTCGTATGGAGCGGTCGGGGGGATATGTTCCATGAGCTTGGAAGGAATACAGAAGCCCGGGAGGCATATCACAAGGCGCTCGCGCTCGATCCCACCAGCGCGTATGCCTGGAGCGGAACCGGGGATATCCTGTATTCCACCGGAGATTATGCCGGTGCCTACTCGGCATATGACAAAGCCCTTGAGACGGAACCGCATTTCAAAGAGATCTGGCTTCGTCAGGGCGACACGCTTGCAGCTCTTGGCAGGTACCCGGAATCACTCTATGCCTACGATCGGGCACTCTCCCTTGACCGGAACTATCGTCCGGCGCAGGAGAACCGGACCCTCGTCCTGAAACTGCATGGACAGTATCTGCTGGTCTCACCCGTGAATGAGAATATGGTCTGGATCACTCGCGGGAATCGTCATCCCTCAACGAATGCGGGTCTCACCCCTCCGGAAAATTGTTGAACGTGAACAATACCGATCCCGCCTCCGAATGATAACATCCAGGACATTTACGGCTTATCATTCGGGCAGATTAAACCTGATTCCCAAACTATGGGCACATCTCATAAGAATCGGGTAGCACTCTGCATACATACGCTTAAGAGACCGGTTTTCCCACCATTCTTATAGATCGCCGGCGGCATTTTGTATCCCCGGCGCGAGCCGGCAGGGTCGCTTGAGCGCCAGGTACGGGGTGTTCTCCATCGATATACAGAAGATCGGGCTTTTCGCTGTCATCGTCATCTTTGTCATGTGCATAGCCTGGGCAGGATATACAATCGTCCATGCAAAGACGCCGGTGCGGGTGGGTGTCCTGCTCACCCTGACCGGGGATGTCGAGGTGAAAGAACCGCTCGAATGGGCACGGGAGAACATCAACCGGCACGGCGGGATCGGTGGCAGACCCCTCGAACTCGTGTACAAGGATACCGGAACGGGCAACACCACGCAACTGGCAGAGGAACTGCTCGCGGACGACTCGATACGGATCGTGATCGGTCCTCCCACAAGCGACGATGTCTATGCGCTTTTACCGGCATTTGCAGCAGACCAGAAAGTCCTTATCAGCCCGTTTGCGACTGCCGGGGATCTCTTTCGGGCGTTCGGCAGGAACGGGTATTTCTGGCGGACTCCTCAGGGAGATGTCGGGCAGGTGAAGGCGATCTGCCAGATCCTGAACGAAAAAGGGGTAAAACGGGTCGCGCTCCTGACTGAAAACACCTCCTATGGTAAGACCTTCTATGACTGGACCGGTTTCTTTGCGACCGAGTATGGTCTCCACCTCACCGCGATCCGTGAGTTTGAACGGGAGTCCGACGGGCTCAAAGCGGATGTGGCGCAGGTGCTTGAAGCAGACCCGGAATATATCATCGCAATCTGCGGACCTGCGGATGCGGCGGCGATAAAGCGGGAGATTGACCGCTCCGGAAGTCGTGCAAAGCTGTTCCTTGCAGATTCCGCTGCGTCCCCTCCTCTCATCAGTGTGCTTGGTGCCGCTGCGGAAGGGATCGAGGGTACCACCCCCACTGCTGATCCGACGACCGGCTTTTCGGTCGCATACCGGGAAAAGTTCGGGCACGCCCCAGCGGATTTTGCTGCGCCGGTCTACGATGCCCTTGTGATCGCAGCCTATGCCTCCGCCCGCGAGGACGCAGTCCCGTTCGAACCGCTGCCGGATGCGATCCGCCATGTCGTGTATGGCAACGGGACCCGGACCGGGTGGGATGCGCAGGGGATCCATGAGGCAATCCGGGAGATAAGGCGGGGCGGGAACCCGGATATCACCGGTGCGAGTGGACCCCTCACCTTTGATACGGAGTTCGGCGTCGACCCGCTCGTCACCTATTATTCCCACTGGATTGTCGAAGACGGGGAGTTCCATACCGTGGAGGTACTCGGCTCGGAGAAGACCGGAAGCCCCGGCAGCACGGGGGAATCGGTCTCCCGCACCCGCGCTTCAGGAACCCTGATGGATCCGCTGGCTGCCCGCGTGAGCAGGTACGTGCCCAAAGAGAACCGGACTGATTTCTTCGCGGTCATTGTCGGACCGTCATCAGGCTGGAAGAATTACCGGCACCAGGCAGATGCGCTTGCGGTTTATACGCTTCTCCGTGATGAAGGTGTCCCGGATAACCACATCATACTCATGGTGTACGATGATATCCCATACCTGCCGGAGAACCCGGTGAAAGGGGATGTCCACAACATTCCCCGGGGGAAGAACCTCCGGTCGGGGGCGGATGCCGACTACACCGGCAGCCGGGTGACACCGGAAACATTAAGAAACGTCCTGACCGGTACGAGGACTGCCGCCACCCCCGTCGTTCTTGCCAGCACCAACAGCACGGATGTGTTTGTCTATATCGCAAGTCACGGGGCACCGGGAGACATCCTCTTCTCCGACCGGAACCACCCGTTCACCGCAGAGGACTTCACAGGGATCACGGATACGATGCACCGGACGGGAAAGTTCCGGCAGATCGTCTTTTTTGTTGATACCTGCTTCGGGGAGAGCATGGCAACAAATGTCACGACCCCCGGACTGCTCTACTTCACCGGGGCGGCGGCAGGGGAACCATCGCTCGGTGCGGTCTATGATATGGACATACGGCAATGGCTCTCGGATGAGTTCACGGCTAATGCGATCAAGGCGATCCGGGAGCATCCCGATATCACGTTCCGGGAGCTCTACATCACCACGTACGAGCATGTGACCGGTTCCCATGTGCGTATGATCAATGCTGAAAATTTCGGGAATCTCGATGTTTCCGTACGGGAGTTTTTGCATCCATGAACCGGAAGTATATTCTTGCCGGTGCCTTAGTCGGGGCAGTGGCACTCCTCGTGTGTGCTGTCCTTATCACCAGCCCGGTCGACCCGTCGCTCCCGGTTGTATACATGGTTTACGGTGGCGAGAAGGGGGATCTCTCGTATATCGACAGCGTGTACCGGGGCTTGTTCTCGGCACAGGAAGAAATGCCGTTCTCCAAGCGGGAGTTTATGGCGTTCGATGACGGGGAACTCGAAGGATACCTTTCCAGCGCCCAACCGGCGCGTCCGGGGCTTGTGATCGTTCTTGGATATTCCTATGCCGAACAGACCCAGAGCCTTGCCGACCGCCATCCGGATATCCGGTTTTTCGCCATCGACCAGACCGGCAGCGGCGCCCGAAACCTGCGGCAGTACGAAATAAC
>JAQTSH010000227.1 GCA_028711405.1 Methanoregula sp. | reverse complement strand
GGTACCTCCCGCGAGTTCAGGATGATCGCTCATTTGTCACAAACGAGATTCACGCCTCCGGGTACCATAACCCTTAAGCCCGAATACTCCCTTCATCACATATACGACACCTGACGGATGATGACGGCATCAAAAAAAAGCATGCAAAGACCTGTCGTGTGAGATGACTGCACCTGCCACCGTGCAACAACGCATGACCCCTTGCACTGCAACGACTGCCATACGCGTTGGGCAGGATACCGGCATCAACCGCCGAAATTCAATCATCGCATCCTGGTGATATCATGGCAACAACAAATACGAGCCTCACACGAGTGAGAAGATCCAGTCCATACGCACACCCGCAACCTGGTAGTTCAGCACCGCCCGGCAGACGGAACAGGAGTGGTACCTCATGACCTCCTCCATCCGTGTACTCTATGTGGATGACGATCGAGATCTTCTCGATATCGGCAAACAGATACTGGAGCGTGTGGGGAATTTTATCGTCACGACTGCCGCAAACGCACCCGACGCGATCCGGCTGCTCGGACAGGAGCGGTTCGATGCGATCATCGCCGATTACCTGATGCCGGATATGGACGGCATCCAGTTCCTCGTCCAGGTGCGGTCACGCTTCGGGCAGATCCCGTTCGTCCTGTTCCTTGGCAGGGGAAGCGAAGAGATTGCCATCCTCGCGATCAATAACGGCGCGGATTTTTACCTGAAAAAAGGTGGCGAGACCCGCGCACAGTTTACGGAACTCGCGCACAAGATTACGTCTGCGGTGTCCCGGAAGCGGGTGGAGGATGCAATTGTCGAGCGTGAAGAACGTTTTCGCACGCTGCTCCAGTCAATCCCGCTCGTAGCGATCCAGGGCTACACCATGGATGGCACAACGAACTACTGGGATACGGGATCCGAGCATCTCTACGGATATACGGCTGCCGAAGCGATCGGGAAGAACCTTGTCGACCTGATTATCCCGCCGGAGATGCGGGACGACGTGATAAAAGCGATCGCGGCAATGGCAGAGACCGTTCAGCCCATCCCGGCAGCGGAACTCTCCCTCATGCGGAAGGACGGATCCCGTGTGGCGGTCTATTCAAGTCACGCGATCCTCAAACGCGAAGGGGGTGGCACAAATCTGTTCTGCATCGATATTGATCTTGCCGAGCGGAAACGGGCGGAACTGGTGCTGCAGGAAGCCAACAAGAAACTCAAACTCTTAAACAGCATCACCCGGCACGATGTCCTCAACCAGATCACGGCGCTGGGAATGTTCCTCCAGATCATCGAGAAGAGCACACAGGATGCGGAACTGATTGGATTCATCCACAAGGCAGAAGGAGCGGTCGACCGGATCAACCGGCAGATCGATTTTACCCGGGAATACCAGGACATCGGGGTCCAGACGCCACATTGGCTCGAGGTCACCGGGCTTATTTTTGATGCCCGGCGACAACTGGTACATTGCCCGTTCGAAGTACAGGTGAACATCGGCGCGGTTGAGATCTTTGCGGATCCGCTCATCCTTAAAGTGTTCTACAATCTTTTGGAGAATGCCGTCCGACACGGAAAAAACGTCAGCACGGTCCGGTTTTCGAGCCATGTATCCGGGGATTTCCTCACGATCATCTGTGAGGATGATGGTGTGGGGATCTCCCCTAAGGTAAAAGCCCACCTGTTCCAGCGGGGCGCGGGGAATCATACGGGATACGGGCTCTACTTGTCCCGCGAGATCCTGTCCATCACCGGTATCACGATCCGTGAGAACGGGACACCGGGCACAGGCGCACGCTTTGAGATCACCGTGCCGAAAGGGATGTACCGGTTCACCGTGGGCGGCGATAATCCGGTGCGGTCGGAGTAGGGAGTGTACCGGGGAAAACGATCAGAAAAACTTGTCCATCCCAGTAACACGATCTCTACGGATCAACTGAAGGATGGACAATCGATCATATGCTCCATTCCGGTATAAATTTTTTTTTGATCCACGACATTTGAAAAAAAGATTACTCTTTCGGTGCCAGACCGCTCCCGATCGTGATGCCGGCTTTCTTGATCATGAAATAGGCAGCGGATAGTCCGAGGATAATGACGCCGATACCGATGAGTTCAATCCCGTCGGTGGTTGCCGGATCGAGAAGGATCACTTTCCGTGCGATCGCGATGATCGAGAGCAGCACGACAATCTCCACATGGATCGCATTCTCCCGGAAATATTCGAGGATCGTATCCAGGAGCTCAACGGCAATCAGCACCAGCAAAAAGGCGCCGAGTACGTTAGTCAATTCGTGGTTCTCAAGAAGAAGGACCGGACCATTTGCCAGGTTTGTAAGAAGCATCCAGAAGAGTTCGCCAACCGCAAAGACCAAAACCACCATCAGGAGCGCGATGAGGACACCGTAGATGATGCGCTCGAATTTCGTCACGACATCCAGAAAGTTCATGGCAGCTCCACAGGGATGAGATCTGGTCGTGTCGGGTCATAAAGGTTTACCACGTCCCCGATCACGATCACCGCCGGGGGTTTCACCCCGTGCTCATGAGCGAGTACGCCGATCCGGGATAAGGGACCGGTAGTCACCCTGCGGTCGGTCCGGAGTCCGCGTTCGATGATCGCAACCGGCGTCGAGCCGGGTTTCCCGTTTCTCATCAGGGCATCCGCAATCTTTGGCAGGTTTGCCACACCCATCAGGATCACGATCGTCCCCCGGCTTTGGGCAAGGAGTTTCCAGTCCAGCGCGGGAGCCGGTTTCGTCGGATCTTCATGCCCGGTCAGGATCGTCACCTGCGACGCGTACTTCCGGTGCGTTACAGGGATCCCCACCGATGCCGGCACCGCAAGGGCGCTCGTTACGCCCGGCACCATCACCACCTCGATCCCCGCACGGTGCAGGGTCTCGATCTCCTCACCCCCCCTGCCGAACAGGAACGGATCGCCGCCTTTGAGCCGGACGACGCGTTTCCCCAGCTGGGCGCGGTCGACCATCAACGCCTCGATCTCTGCCTGTTCGAGAGTATGCCTGCCGCCAAATTTCCCGCAATCGATCTTCTCAGCGGTTTCCGGCAGGGCAGCAAGAATCTCCTCTCCGGGCAACTGGTCATACAGCACCACTTCGGCACGGTCGATCACGTCCTGTGCCCGCCGGGTAAGAAGACCCAGCCCTCCCGGACCTGACCCCACAAGATAGACTTTACCGCTCATACGAGATCCCCAGTGTCCTGTAGGCTTCTTCAATCAACCCCTGCGCACGGGCACGCAGCACCCTGCCCTCGGCACGGGCTTCTTCGATGGTCGTTAACTGTTTCTCGATCCGCTCAACCCGTTTCCCGTCAAGGGAGAGCACTTCCGCAATGAGATGCCCCGCCTTACAATAGATGCCCATTGGCGTGAAACACCCGGCGCCGACCTGCTCCATCACCGCGCGTTCCATCGCGACATCCGTCCGGCTCACGGGGTGATCGACAGCAGAGAGCATCTCCATAAGTGACGGGTCGGCGCGGCTGACAACCGCAATCGTTCCCTGGTTGGGCGACGGCACGAAGACCTCCGGGGGCAGTCGCTCCCCGGGGATCTCGATCCCAAGCCGGGTCAGCCCGGCTTCGGCGAGGATGATCGCATCGTATTCCCCGTCGTGCAACTTCCGGATCCGTGTGTCAACGTTTCCCCGCAGGTCCCGTATGACTGTTCCTTCACGGTGACGCAGGAGCTGTGCCTTCCGGCGGGTGCTGGAGGTACCGATGATCCGTGCCTCACGGGGATTACCAGACGTCGCGAGAAAATCTGCCGGTGAATCCCGTTCGAGCACTGCTGCGGTGACAAGCCCGAACGGACGGTATGCCGGAATATC
>JAQTSH010000226.1 GCA_028711405.1 Methanoregula sp. | reverse complement strand
AAAAAGAAGGTATTCCGCACCTGCTTTCTATTCCTATGCGGGATGAACTCAAACCAGGGATCGTGAAAGAATGCATCCGCATTGCTGGATTAATTGAAGACGATTTCTAAAAAGAAGATGGAACGATTCTCGCTTCACATCCAGATGCGAGGGATGGGATTCCCAAAAAATGCCACTCTTCTAATTGACCATTCACTGTTCTGAAAAGTTGCTTGCCTAGTGTCATATCAACTTAATTTTTAGACAAAAAATTGTGAGTACAGTGAAGAATCTATCCAAAGGCGTGGAGCACGGGTATAAGCAGACGGGGGGATCAGTCATTTGTATTTATTCCACACGGGTGCTTGGAGCACTGCCTGTTGTGCCGGGAGTTCGATGGCGAAATACCACACCAGCGCGACAATCGTTGCAGCAACGGCAAGCACAAGAATGAAGATTACGAGGTTCTTCAGTGCATCGGAAGCTGGAGCATTGGTCATACAACGCAATAGGAAACGGGAATATTAAAGGATTGGGGAGTCCAAGGCAAAGTCCACTCAGGTCACACCCCACGCGGGTGTGTGGGTTGAAATCGGATAAAAGATGCTACTCCGTACACTGACGAGCGTGTCACACCCCGCACGGGAGGGACAATAATAACGAGCCATGCCAAAAAGATTTTTGGCAGTTTTCACGATCTATGCGGAGAATATGCGGCAAAGGAGAGAAGAGAGGGGTTTAGGGAGAGGAGAGATCACCGATCATAAACTTTTTTTCTGAGACCTACTTTAACAACAGTAATCAACATAGAGGAATCGTCGATTTTAAGGATAGCACGATAGGCTCCGATACGCTGGTGATAATACGGGTAACCCTCGCATCGTTCAACCATACGATAAGGGTTTTCTGATAACGACACGACTTTATCGGTAATTCGTTTTGAGATGTGCCCGGGCAATCTCTCCATATCTTTACTGGCACGGTCAGACCAGAAAAGAGCGAAACTCATTGGATCCCGAGTTTTGCCCGCAATTCTTCTGTAGTGTAAACCCGTCCCTGCCGGATATCCTCTTCAGCCTCGGCTATATCTTTTAAATCCTGCTCGTCAAGATACGCATCAGGATTTTTGCATTTTCGTTTGATAAGCTCGGGCAAGATAATGTACATTTACTCCTGCAGGATTATCAAACCTGTGTTTGACTGAATTTGTAAACGATCTTTTGATGGGGTTGAAAAAATAAAATAAAAGAATGCGAGGGATGGGATTCGAACCCAAGAACTCCTGCGAGACCAGGCCCTGAACCTGGCGCCGTTGACCTGGCTTGGCTACCCTCGCGCCTGTATAGATTACGTTCACGCTTTAATAAATGTAAGGGAGATGATGGGGGAAGAATGGGGAACGATCAGAACCTCACGCCTTCTTCTGCACAGAATTTCCGGTCATGAACCGTTTGTGCTCGCGCTCGCGCAACTCATTTCTCCGGATCTTTCCGGAGATGGTCTTTGGCAGAGAATCGACAAACTCAATCGCTCGGGGATATTTGTAAGGTGCAGTCACCTTCTTCACGTAGGTCTGGATCTCCCTCACCAACGCATCGGACGGCGCAAACCCTGGTTTTAGGATCACAAACGCCTTCACGATCAACCCCCGTATATCATCCGGTGACCCGACCACGGCAGCTTCCTGCACCGCAGGATGCTCAATTAAGGCACTCTCCACCTCAAATGGTCCGATACGGTACCCGGACGCCTTGATCACATCATCATCCCTGCCGACAAACCAAAGATACCCGTCCTCGTCCTTGTATGCTTTATCACCGGTATAAAACCATCCGTTTACAAACGAGTGCCGGTTCTCCTCGTCATTGTTCAGGTATTCCGTCATCATGCCCACCGGGTGGGGATCTGCCTTGATCGCGATCCTGCCTTCCTCATGCAGTCCGACCGGTTTGCCATTGTCATCATGCAGCTCTATGATCCATCCCGGTGAGGGTCTGCCCATCGAACCAAACTTCGGTTTCATGCCGGGGAACGTCCCGATACAGAGCACCGTCTCGGTCTGACCATACCCCTCGTAGATCGTCAGCCCGGTTGCATCCTTCCACGCCTTGATCACTTCCGGGTTCAACGGTTCGCCAGCGCTCGTGCAGTGACGGAGCTCGGTGAAATCAAACTTGTCGAGGTCCGCGAGGATCAGCATCCGGTAGATCGTGGGAGGACAACAGAACGTCGTGATACCATATTTCTCAATGAGTGGCAGGATCTCGGTCGCGTTGAACCGGCTCCGGATATCGTACACGAAGATCGCAGCGCCTTCCAGCCATTGCCCGTACAGTTTGCCCCATGCGCTCTTCGCCCAGCCGGTGTCGGAGAGCGTGAAGTGGAGATCGGTCTTCCGGATGTCATGCCAGAACCGGGCGGTAACGATATGCCCGAGCGGGTAACTCTGGTTGTGGAGCACCATCTTCGGTTCGCCGGTCGTGCCGGATGTGAAGAAGATGACGAGCGGATCGGTCGCCTTGGTCTTCTTCATCGAGGGCAGCGTGACCAGCTTTGTGGAGACCGGCGCCGGGTAGTCCAGTTCAACCGGGTAGCTGATCCAGCCGGGTCGTTTGCCGTCAATCAAGAGTTTGCAGGTGAGCGAGGGACAGTCCTTTGCGATCGCATCGATCTTGTCCGCCTGCTCTTCATCCGTGATCACCATCTTGATATCGGCAGCATTGATCCGGTATTTCAGGTCTTTGTGAGTGAGCATCGTCGGCGCCGGGCAGTAGACTGCACCACGCTTGATGAGCGCGATGGTCGAGATCCACCATTCCGGAACACGGGGGAGCATGATCAGCACGCGGTCGCCTTTGTTCAGCCCGTACTTGATGAACATATTCACGATCTGGTTGGATTTCCGCATCAGGTCCCAGAAGGTGAACTTCTTCTCGACGCCTTCCTGGTTCACCCAGATCATCGCCAGTTTGTTCCGGTCCTTGTGTGCCCAGGCATCGATCACATCAAACCCAAAGTTGAAGTACTCCGGCACCTCAATCCGGAAATCTTTGTACATCGATTCATAGTCGGGAATGTTGTGCAGGTCAGCAGCAGCCGTAGCCTCCACCGCTGGAAGGGCAGATGCACCTGCCGGGGCACTGCTTTGTGTTTCACCGAGATGCATGGTGCAGGCTTCTTTGATCCAGTCGGATCGGGATATTTTGCGTTTCTCGCAGAACTTATCGATATTTTCCGTCAGAGTGTCATCCATGGTAACAGAGTATCGCACCATATCTTATCGTTTGGTGGTGCGCAATTAAGAGGGTTATGATGAGTCAGTGCACCGCTAGGCACATCCCTGCGGGAGATGCAGCATCGCTTCCGGTTCCTGCCACAACTCATGAGGGATTTCCGGACGTGGAACAGACGGGAGATCATGCCCGTATGTCTAACAGGATAGCGTCCAGTAAATGGATTTCAGCAGTTACCGGCAATCACTCCTGGAACTGAAATGAGCGGGGCTCCTTGCAGGCTCGCGGCAGAATTGTACCATGCAATGAACGCCGATGAACCCTGCCACTGGAAAGTCACTCGGCATAGTCCGGGGAGGTCATGACACCGTGGCAGAACGATGGTGCAGCGGTTTTTGATACCGGTCCGATACGGCACGGGAAAAAAGTGTTCATGGCTGGTTTACCACAGGCGCTCAGGGATAAAAGATATCTATAGCAAAATTATTTCCGGTTGTTGTATTTCCATTCTTCCTGCAACCGGAGTTCGTTTCGTTTGATCTTTCCGGAAAGCGTCTTTGGTAGTTCCGGGACGAACTCGATCGCTCTCGGGTATTTGTATGGCGCTGTTGTGCGTTTGACGTAGTTCTTGATCTCCCGGACGAGCG
>JAQTSH010000225.1 GCA_028711405.1 Methanoregula sp. | reverse complement strand
AACAGTCCGATGATGGCTGTGGCAAAAACCGTGACATTGATCAGTAAAAGATATTCCCCGGTGTGGCTGTTGTAAACGTCAACGATGAATTGGACAATAGTATATATTCCCACGATCAGGGCAAAGAGGATCATGGTCGGCATGGTGAAGAGACCGAGAAGGTAACCGATGCCGGCGATGAATGCCAACAGGAGGATTTTTTTGAAACTTTGGAACTGTTTCAGGTCGATGGTTGCATCTCTGGACGATATGATGGCATAACTGTACAGCAGGCAGAAAATGGTCGAGAAGAGTACTTCTGCGATGTGGTGATCGATGTAACCATACATGGAAACGGTAAAAAACTGTCCGGATATGACCGCGGTAAACCCTGAAGCGAAAAGACCGGTCTTCCAGTCCCCAAAGGTTTTGCCGACAAAATACATGAGCACGACAATAGCCGCTGCCATGAGCGGCGTTGCAAAGAGAGCGGTCCCGATAATTTCCGGGCGTGTTGCAGCCCCGGTGATCAGGCAGCAGACCGCAATGATTGCGGGAAAGAGGGGACCCCAGTAAATCCCCGATCCATGCGGGTAATTGGTCATCGCATCGAACCATCCGTAGCCGGGGAAATTTGCGAGGATTTGTTCTACCTGACGGAGGTTATAGAATGGATCGTCCATCGCTACCATGTTCATTATGTCCGTGTTTCCCATGGAAAAGAAGGGAATCAGGCGCAGCCACAGGGCAAAGACAAAAAAAATGGTGACAAGCCCGATAATTACATAATTACGGTGATTTTTTAGCTCCAGTGATACCATGCAATCAACCTTTTTCGGTAGGACTTACGCAATTTGAGTCATTTCAATACCAGAATTTGATTTGTTTTGTATAACAATCAACATTTTAACATGTTAAATGTGTGATTCGTAAACTCATTTTGCGCAACTCTAATAATAAATAAATTTGTGCCATTCATGAAATAACCTTTCATTGAGCGATTTTTTTTCTTCGCGGGGATACTGAATTGAACATTTTAATTCATAGTGATAAACGTTTTTAGTTTTTTTAATAATTTTCTAAAACGATGAGATGGATTGTCTCATTATTTGTGGTTCTTGCACTTTTGAGGTGTGACCACTCACATTCAGACTTGCTTGTGGTATTGAAATTGTCGGATCCAACTCAATCATATATCTCAGGGTACGAAATCTGTGTTCTTCGGGATAATACTCCAACACTCTCGTGGTATGACGATGAAATTCTCTCGTGAAACACAGAATGATGTGCAACAGAATGACCGGATAATGATACATGAGCATAATGTGAGCATAACTCGAACGAGAAATGCTCACACTATGTGCGTGAGCATTCTTGTGCGCATTGTTTTTTGGAGAGTTGAGTTCGTCGTACTGATAAGATTCTCCGGAACTCGAAATTCATTTAGAACAGTCTGAATAAAAATATTGAGCCCCACGTGCACACCCATCTTTTTTTACGGCGGGATTCTCCTCCATTAGCTCATTTAACAGGCGTGTCACCTGGTATCGGTTGAGATGGGTAATCTGCCTCGCCTCTGCATTCTTCAGGAACCTGTCCGTCCTTCCCTGCTTTTGCTGTAACACACTCAGAATGCGGGTTTTCGCGGCATCCCACTCAATCCGACGGTCACCATACGGATTTCCTGTAAGGTCCAACTCCCGGTGAAGTGCCGGGGCAAGTGAGCAGTAATAACTCCTGCCCGATCCGCCATGTTCCAGATACCCGCGCTCATGCTCCATGGCATGAAGAATATCGCTGGCTTCAGCCTCGGTTCGTTGGATAAGCTGCGCTGCTGTTTTTGTGTCGATTTCCCGGTTGGACAGGAGATATTTCAGGATCAGGAGATGATCGAGGGTCAGTCCTCTGCCTGATGCGACCTCCTGTTCAACAAACGTCCTGAACGAAGCAGACATATCTCCACCCTTCAACGAAACCTTGACAGAATCGCCCTGCTCATCGATACGTGGGGGCTCTTTCCCCTCAATAAGCATTCCGCGATACATCCGGGATATTCCCAGGTTGCTCCGGTTCACGAGCCGTAGTTTGGTGAGTGTGTCGACAAGCAGAGGGTTGCGGGCTACCGGAACGTGATGAAGAATATTCTGCGGGGTAATCCCACCGATGAATCCGCCGGGATTAGCAATTTCAAGATGATCAGGAAATTGTTTGATGAGGATGGGACTGTTGATCTGGAAATCTGCATGGCAGAGCGCATTCATGAGTACTTCCCGAAGAACAATCTCCGGATATCTCCGGTACTCGAAGTGGAACATCCCATTCGCCACAGTAGTCAGGGGATTGTCTGCCATGATTCGATCGATGATACGATTGAGTGCAATCAGAAGTGCCTGGCTCCCATCCATACGATCGGAATATTGGGTATCATCAATCATTCTGAGATGAATCCAGTGATAGTGCGGGAAATATTCTTTAATCGACGTCTCTTTACCGACAAGCAGCAATCCTGCACGGGTGAGCTGGTTGTTCTTGATAAGCCCTAACGTTTTTAAAAGATCAAGATCGCGCAGGGCAAGAAGGTCCGCAGGTGCCTGTTCCTTCTCTGCCGCATTTCGTATGGCTTCCATCGCGGCGGATGAGATATGGCTCTCGATTGCGCCGGGTATTCGTTCGGAGGTGTAATCACTCTCTCCGGTCTCTACGGCTATTTTCCGGCGGAGAGTACCTGTCAGGGGTTTACAATCTGTCCCAATACGGATTTTTCCCATCCCGCTCGTGTCGGTATAGGGTGGAAGACCCCGGTTAATCTGCATAATGAGAATTCGCCCTGTCCCTTCAGGCACCTGTAGATCTTCGAATACCGGAGTAATTTTTGGATCCGTGGAATCGTATACCTGGCGCATGAGGATATTCTGATCCACTTCAGGAGGTACCCCAAGGATTGCACGAGCCCGGCTCTGAATTTTATCGCTCACTCCAAAAACAACTGTGCCTCCGCCGCCGTTTGCCATACAGATTGCCATCTCAACGACCATCCTGACCGCTTTAGAGAGACTTTTTGTGTCCCACTCTTTGAAATCCAGATCCTGATCTTCAAGCATATCGGCTATCGTTGTATCAAGCTCATTGAGCAACCGGGATATTTCAGCAGCAGACCGCATAATAAAACCGTTGTGAACTGGTGATTCTTTTCCGGTTCTCTCTCCGGAATCTTGTATAGGATAGTCTGCATGTATAGTCTTAAGCATTCAGGTTGGTTTTTTACGTTAGAAATTCCCCTGAAATCCCCCCAAAAACCGGGGAAGAGTCTTTTGCCCAGATGGATGTGCTTGTCAGGTTACATTCCGGGATTTCCATCAGTCCAGCAAAAGATTTTTTTTCTGCCAACTAAAAACTGTGCCTCTCTGCACGGTGCGAAAAATATTTTATCTCGCATCTACAATGGTCGCATGATGAGGAGGTTCGCCATGACTGAGGTTGCCTGCCTGGGGATCGATGCTTCGCAGGAGAAGAAGTGCACATATGCGGTTGAGAATACCTGCGAGTTGTGCCACGATTATTTTCCCTCGCCGCTCCTCTGCCTGCATCTCATCTCACACCACATCTACCGGGAGATGGCACGCGACCCGTCCACTCGTATCCTTGTGGTCTGCGAGCTCTGTCACGAGTTGATACATTCCCTGCCGGTGCCAGTTAAAAAACAGCGGGTACTGGTCGGCAGACGGACGTTCTTTGTCCGGCGGGACCTGCGCCGTGCACTCGGGTACAAACCCGCGCCCTATGAGGCGCCCGCCACGGTCGATATCGCCCAGGTCTATGAGGAATATCTCGGCAGGAGCCAGACCGGCGCATACCATATGGGCAGGTGAACCGCGGGACTGGCTT
>JAQTSH010000224.1 GCA_028711405.1 Methanoregula sp. | reverse complement strand
CAGGATCGCCATAGCTGCCATCTTCACGGCATTATCACAGGAACCGTTGGCAGTTCAGAGGAACGCAGGGAAACCCGTGAAACCTGTTTCACAAAAAAGGGATGGATTATACAGCGGATTCTGCATCTGCCCCATCGATCGGCTTCTGGAGAATCTGCACATCAAGGATATCATGCTGTCGTTGCGCCAGCTTCTTTGCCTTGAAGATATTCTTCCCATCCTTGCCGATGGCGATACCCCGGTCCTCATCCTTGACCTCAACCTGCACCATCTGGGCACCCGGTTCACCGTCAAACGTGAGCGAGGTCACCTGTGCGGGCAGAAAACAATTCTTGATGAACTGCTCAGGGTTGCTGTTATATTCGACAACCTCAATCTTCTTGCCCATCGCTTCTGAGGCTTTTTTGATCGAGACACCTTTCTTACCGATAGCAAGTCCCATATCTCCCGGATTGACAACGAAGATGAGCCGGTTGTTGCGTTCATCAACAACACAGTCCCGGCTCCCGGCGCCAGTCAGGCTCTCGAACTGGGAGATAAGGCGCATGCAGTCTTCTGTCAGTCTGACTTCGACCATATCATGCCGCCCTCTTCAGGGAGAGAATGTCTGACTCGCCAGCGCTGACGATGGCAAGTGAACTGACCATGAACGGTTTACCGCACGCCTTGCCGAGCGCCATGCCCGATCCATCAAACGTGTGAATAAAAAGGTTCTCGTAGCCTTTGAGTTGCCCTTTAAAGTTCTCCGGGCAGTTTGCCGCAAGGACCACCATCTGCGCTTTGCCCTCTTTTATGCATTTTTCCGTATTGTTCTGACCAAGGATTACATCGCCGGTCTTTATGGCTCTTCTCAATGAAGCATTAAAATCCATTACAATTCTCCTGGTTTTCAGGTTTACACTCGTTTAGTCGGAAAATGGGGTTAGCCATTTTCATGTCTCTGGTGCGAACGCCTCTCGCGTCCAAGTACTTTTTAGTTATCGAGTTGTCTCACTGCGATCAGTTTCACATCGCCCGTACCGAGCTGGATGGGCTGACCGACAATAACATTCTCGGTGACACCGCTCAGTTCATCGGTCTCGTTAGCGACTGCGGCATCGAGCAGGTGGTTGACCGTCACTTCGAACGCTGCACGGGAGAGCACGCTCTCTTTCTCGCCGGCAATCCCGTGCCTGCCGATCTGTTTGACTTCCCCCTCCATGCACATCATGTCAGCGACGATCATGATATGACGGACATCCACAAGGATACCCTGTTCGTTCAGGGTAGACTGTGCCTCGTGAATGATCGCATTCCTTGCCGCTTCGACACCGAGCACCTGGGCGATCTCACTGATATTGTTGGTGCGTGTCCGTGTGGTATCCACACCAGCGATATCAAATACATCTTTTAGGTTGGATCCTTCAGTATAAAGTATATACTCCCCGGTCTCCTTTCTCACGACGACACGAAGGATATCATCGATACCCTGCACGATCACGTTTCTGACATGCTCAGCGAGCTGGAAGAGGTTCTGGTAACTCTCGCGGTCTTTTGGCGTGAAGCTGATCGTTGCGGTCTGCTCGTTGATGTCGTGTTCGAAATCACGGTAATGCCGGCGGTCCCGGATCTTCTGGGGCGCCACTTCCATGATCTCCGACGCTGCGATCTTCCGCTTGTCACAGACCTTCGTGTTCAGGTGGACAATCACCTGCATATTCTCCATATCGGTCGTGATATCCCCGAATTCATGGAGCGGTGCAGCTTCAATCTGCCAGGAGACTTCCCTCGCCCGGTCCCGATCGACACCGTACTCGGGTTCGAGATACACGGTCATCGTGGGGGTGCTGGGCTCTTTTCGGGCGTCCATGATCTCGATGAGCCGGGGGAGACCCAGGGTAACGTTGATCTCCGCGACACCCGCATAGTGGAAGGTACGCATCGTCATCTGTGTACCGGGCTCGCCGATGGACTGCGCAGCGATAACGCCAACTGCTTCGCACGCTTCAATGCGGGTCGAGAGGTACTCTTTGTTGACCCGGTCGAGGATCTCTTTGAACTGGGCGTCCGTGATCGGTTTTTCGCCGATGAACTTCCTCAATTGTTCTTTGGTCTTCGGCGGAAACGAGGCATTCTCTATCTCCTTGTCGTATTTTTCAGCGACCATGATCAGCACTCCTCCTTCAAGACCCCTTCAACGATCCCTTTGACATCCACGGGATCCCCGAACGCGCTTTTCGTCGGATCTGTGTTGTCTTCACCGTACTGGAACTGGATGATTCGCCCGCCGGTCGTACGGACTGTGCCATCGTATGCCACTTTGAGATCCTGCAGCGCGTTGATCAACCGTCGCTGGAGGTACCCGCTCTGCGAAGTACGGACTGCCGTATCGACAAGCCCTTCACGACCCCCGATTGCGTGGAAGAAGAACTCGGTTGCATTCAGACCCCCTTTGTAGCTGTGCGCAATAAACCCGTGGGCATCTGCGCCCCGGTCGCCTTTCTTGAAGTGCGGGAGTGTGCGGTCGTCATAACCACGGATGATACGTTCTCCACGGACAGATTGCTGCCCGATACACCCTGCCATCTGCGTCAGGTTCAGCATCGACCCTCTCGCCCCGGATACTGCCATCACGACAGCACTGTTCCCGAGACCAAGGTGCCGTCCTGCAATCTGACCGGTCAGGTCACGGGATTTCCCGAGCACCTGCATGATCTGCATCTCAAGGGTTTCCTCAACCGTCCGCCCGGGCATCGGTTCAAGCTGCCCGTCTTCGTAGATCTTGATGCGCCGCGTGACATCGAGCGCGGCAGTCTTCAAGACCTCATCGATCTGTCCGTACTCGGTCTTCGAGAGGTCTTCATCATCGATCCCGAACGAGAACCCGTCGAACATGATGCCCCGGATGGAGAGTTTCGTCATCTCGTCGATGAACTCGGTCGCTCTCCGCATCCCGTAATGGCGGATGATCCGGTTGACGATCTGCCCGTCGAATGCACCGATCGCTTTCTTATCGATCGTGCCGATCTCAAGGTTCCCGTTGATGATCCGGACATAGGCGTCACGGTCGCAGAGCTCTTTTTTACAGACATCGCAGTTCTGGCACGAACTCGCTTTAAAGACCATGTTCAGTTCGGACGGAAGGATTGCAGAGAAGACCTGCTTGTTGGACCAGTATTCCACACCGTTTTCCACCTTTCCTGCTGGTGGCAGGTGTTCGAGGTGTGTGGGCTTTAACAGGTACAGGGCATCTTCCTTGTTGAACCACCGGATCCCATGTGTCATCATGAAGATACCGGAGACGTGGTCATGGATACCGCCGATGATCGGACCGCCAAACCGTGGGGAGAGGATGTTCTCCTGCACGGAACAGAGGATGAACGCTTCTGAACGCGCCTCTTCGGTCTGCGGCACGTGGAGGTTCATCTCATCCCCATCGAAATCAGCGTTGTAGGGCGGGCAGACTGCCGGGTTGAGCCGGAACGTCCTGCCCTCCATCACCTTGACACGGTGCGCCATGATGCTCATCCGGTGCAGGGAAGGCTGACGGTTGAAGAGCACAATGTCTCCGTCCCGTAACTGCCGCTCAACAGTCCACCCGACCTCAATCATATCGGCAACGGTATCGAGATTTCCCTCGGCGAGCCGGAGCCGGCGGTTGTCCTGCCGGATGACGTAGTTGGCGCCGCAGGGGGAATTGACATCCGGGCGAACCGGACCATTTCGTGCGATCTGCTTGAGTTCCTCAATATTGTAGGAAGTAACCCGTATGGGAACGGTCATCTCGTTTGCGACTGCACGCGGGATACCGACCTCTGCCACAGACAGGTTCGGGTCCGGGGAGATGACGGTACGGGCGGAGAAATTGACACGCTTACCGGACAGTGATCCACGGAACCGCCC
>JAQTSH010000013.1:2007-16225 GCA_028711405.1 Methanoregula sp. | reverse complement strand
CATATGGCAGTGGCATCTACTGGTTCCCTTCTCATCATTTCAATGTCGTCATCCCCAGACTCACGGTCCAGACCCCGCAGATCACCCGGACATTCGTTGACACGGACCAGTTCCCCGACGGGATCGGGTTCTTTGGCGATGCACCGGTTGTCCCGTAGAATGAAAAGAGTACCATTGACCGGAATGGTGGACAGAGATATCCAGTATTGAATTCTGAAAGCCATGACGTGTAATTATCGACCGGATAAACTGATCCGTTCTGGGTAATGAAACAATTCTCTTACGTTTCTGAAGCACTTCAAAAAGGGATACGGATCAGGCTGGATTGTTCGGAGTGTTTGGGAACGCTCTACAGGTTGGACAAGAACTGGAAAAGCCTGTTTGCAATGGTGAGCTGAACTCCAATGCTCATAGATGTTTTTGGCATCTGTACAATGATTCTGATAATCCATCCCCATGAGAAAAAAGATCAGATGACTTCGATGATCCGTTGTTTCTCTCTCTCAGCCATCTTCTTATTGATCACATATTGAATGATGACTCCTGCCACAGCTGACGCGAGTCCGAGGATCGTCGAATACATGATATACCTGCCGGCGGCACTCAATTGCAAGGAAAACTCAGATACTCCAGAAACCGAGAGGATATAGACACTCGCCCCGTAGAGGATGAGCCCGACCGCCGTAACAAAAAACGGGAACACGATCACTTTCCCGAGTCTTTCCCGCTCATTTAGATATACGTCAATAATAATACCGACCGATGTGACCAGTCCTGCAACGATAAACCAGACAATCGCGCCATAAATAAATGTCATCAGGTACAGGAGAACTCCAAAACTCCCGTCCGCTGCATAATATTTGAGCACCGTAAGAAAGCCCATCGTGAGCCCGATCACGCCAAGCAGGATCGTGATCGTATACGTGATAAACGAGAACCTCCCCCGCGAGAGCGAGACGCGCAGCGCGTCAATGATGCCGTGGAGGATCTCGTCAAATCCGAATCCTTTGTATAACATGTACAACCCGATCACCCCGACAACGATGATCGTGGCAGTGCCAGGATATCCCAAGAGAAATGCACTTGCGTACAGGAGCATCGCAAGTCCAAGCGGGACAAATACCATCCGCGAGATCTTCGGATCGTCGAGGAACTTTTTGAGAATATAGTAGGTACCCTCGAGGTTCGGCATCTGGTTGACAATTACACGCCGGATGCTTGATACGGGAAGCCGGGACTGGATGATGGGAATGACGTATTCATCTTCCGCTCCATCCGAGACGAGGATGCAGCTCGTGGGGTGGGTCTCACGTGTGACCTGTTCAAGACTTGCAGCAATCCGCCGGTCCCCTTCAATCATGTGCAGGTGATTGCCTGCGACAACAGCGACAACAGCCTCTTCCCCTTTTGCGATCAATTCGTCGTAAATTTTCACCGCCTGGAATATCGCGTTGAGATCCGAGTCTTCAGGATCCGCAAGGGCTAACCTGGTCGCAGCACTCAGGCAAGCTTCACGCCCAAGGACCGGACTTTCGATCTTTGCTTTCCACCCGATGTCGTCATCACGATCTACGCTCAAAACGAGCGTCCGGCTTACTGTCATTCGTATAGATAAAATCGCAGTAAATCTATTAAATTATTGTCCACGTGAAAAACCGTTCATAAACATTCCCGGAATCCGGAATGCCTGCAAAGTAGCGTGCATGCCCGGAGCGGAACCGGTTCAGAAGTGTTTCTGCTTTAAGATAAAAACGGAATAAACCGTCTGGTTTAAAAAAATAAATTATTATACTTCAGATAAGTTTTGAACGCTGGAGGAGCAGGATGTCGTCGGTTGTCAGTTTTTCACCTGCACGGAAATTCTTGAAGAGGTGTTCTGCTTCCTGCCGCACTGCCTTCTGCTCTTTTGTAACCTTGACCTTCTTTGTCTTCTTGCGGAGACCAGAAATCACTTTATCGTAGTCGCGCAGTTCCTTCTGGCACGCAATAAATGACTTGTGTTCGGCATCTGCGGATTCCTGTGCCTCAACAAAACTCTTGTGCGCAGTATCAGCAGATTCACGGGACTTGTCGGCTTTACGGTAGGACTCTACCATCAGGTCGTGGTGTTTCTGGGCAAGTTCTGCCACTTCTGTCACTTTTGCATGGAGATCGGATGCCTGCTTCCTGAAATCCCGGGCAGAGGTGATCTTCGTTCGCATCTCCTTGTTCTGCTCAAGTTCTGCCTCCTGCTCTTTGACCTGACCTTTCATCTGCTTGATCTTCTCGATGAGCTCGCGTTCCTTATCGGTGGTGAAGACCTCTGTCTGCTGGCGGTACTCCATGTATTCAATCTGCTTCTGGAGCTCCTTGATCCCCCGGTTCTTCAGCGTACCATGCTCTTTTTTGAACGCTTCGATATCTTCAAAGAGAACATTCGCCTGATCGTTCAACTCGTTGCGCTGCGCTTTTAGGTCCAGGACTTCCTGGTTGTACTTGTCCCGGAGATCCTTGTTCTTCTGCGCCTCTTCAACAAACTCACGAGTCTGGTTATTCAATGTATTGCGCTCACGGGCAGACTTGCTTGCAGTGGCATTGAGCTCATTTCTAAGACTTTTATGCTGTTCAGATTCGGCGAGAATCTTCTTTCTTTTTTCCATCAGGTCATTCAACATGCGTTACCACTCCTCATCTGAAACCCTGCAGGGGATGTGCAGCACAACACAAGAGAGTGAAATACACCATGGGGCGTTTGAAACAGTTCCCCGGGTTCTCTTGCATAACTGCTCTGCATGCAGGATGCAGGGCGAAAAACATCAGAAAAGGATTGTCGGTGAAAATTCGGATAAGACTTCATTCCGAAGCCTTTGTTCGACAGACGGTTCATGATGTTCAACTCCCGGTACACGGTGTGACCTGAATATATGGTCTCACCCACATTCTCCCTGCAAAGTTAGATCGAATGTACTATATTTTAAAGGAAGGGCGCATTATTAAGTATTTCGCCGGAAAATCGGGGAGCAACGACAGGGTTTGGCAAAAAGACAATCCGGAACGGGTTTGATCTTCTTTCCCTGCATAATCGCAAAAAGGATGTTGGTAATGGATGAACCAACAATTCCCCGCATCATTGGGAAGAATGCTTTTTGAAACGTTTTATCTCAGATGTGTGGATTAACGATCTTAGTTGACCCAGTCGAGAGTTCCCCCGCTTGGCTGGTCCCGTGAGGACGTGCGCCGGCTCTGTGGCATCTCAACCGGTTTCGGGTTGGCACGTTTGTTCTCGATATCATTGATCATGGTCTTGTAGGACTGGCGCGTGCCGAGGATCTGCGCGCTCTTGACGCCGGTCATGATGGCGAGTACTCGGATCTTTCCTTCCATGTCACTTCTCACGCGGGCGCCCCAGATCACATCTGCATGGGGATCGAGTTCGTATGTCAGTGAAGTCGCGACTTCTTCTGCATCCTGCAGGGTGAGATCAGTACCACCGGTGATGTGGATGAGACTGCCGGTTGCGCCACGGTAATCGATATCCAGCATCGGGTTGGATAGGCATTCGCGAACGACACTCTCGGCTTTGTTCTGTTGCTTCGATTCCCCTACGAGCATGACCGCGACGCCACCCTTTGACATGATCGCGCGGACGTCGGCATAGTCGATGTTGATGAGTGACGGTTCCGTGATCGTCTCAGAAATTCCCTTGACGGTCTCACCGATCAGCTGGTCCATTACAGAGAATGCCTGCCCTAACGGGAGGTTTGGTACAAAGTTCTTTAACCGGTTGTTATCGAGAACGATCACTGAATCAGCGGCTGCCGCGAGTGCTTCGAGACCTTCTTCGGCACGGATGAGCCGGGCTTTTTCAACCTGGAACGGGTAACTGACCATGCCAACCACAATCGCACCCTGCTCTTTTGCGATCTGTGCAACAACCGGGGCGGAACCGGTACCGGTACCTCCACCCATACCTGCTGTGATAAAACAGAGATCAGCGGATTCAAGGATTGCTTCCAGTGTCGGACGAGCCATTTCAGCGGCACGCTTCCCGACATCCGGATATCCTCCTGCTCCGAGACCCTTGGTCAGGGATTTTCCGATTAGAATCCGTTTGTCCGCTTGGATCATGTCCAGGTGCTGCTTGTCTGTGTTGATTGCAATCGTTTCAGCACCGGCAACGCCCATATGGTGAATACGGTTTACGGTGTTGTTTCCTGCTCCACCACATCCAATAATGACAATTCTTGGCTGCCCCACAAAGTCATCATCAGTTGCATTTGCACCGGGCTTGTTGATCTCTTTCTCCAGCTCGGCGTTTTTTAACGCATCGTTAATTATGCTCTGCATTTCTACCCTCTCATACTTTGAATGAAACCTGGTCGTTGTCCTTGATGATGCGGCTTGCCCGTTTTTCAACAAGCTCACGAACAGCTGCCCGCACTGCTTCTGAGGTGCTCGGGTATTCGCCAGCATCCACCATCTGCTGGAGCAGACTGATCTGCTGTTCTGGCAACCGTAACGTGATTCTCTGCATCATCTTTTCTCTCAATTCTGACATATGTCAGCCATTTGTCATTCATATGTCAGACATAGAGATTTCGTATGTCTGACTAACCAGATAAACCAAAATGAAACACGAATGTATAAAAACTTTCTTCTTTGATTCTTTCCGTCAGACAAAAACGAATTTATCAGTATAGAGCACAGTAAATGACGAAATACGGGATTTCTTATGGCTGTTGATCTTCCAAAACGTGTCGTGCATGGGGGAACCGGGAAGAGGCAGCAGGAAAAAACTCACAAAACGGTGTTGGATTTCAGCGCGAGCATCAATCCGTTTCCTCCACAATTCGAGTGGGAATGCACGCCGGAATGCCTGACGTATTACCCGGACAATAATTATACCCGGTTAAAAGAGCAGATTGCATTGACGTTCGGTCGCGATCCGGACGAGTGTTGTGTCGGAAATGGATCGATAGAACTTATCCGGGTGTTCTCGTCTGTTGTGCTATCTACAGGGAAACAATACTCGGTTGAAACACCCACATTCGGGGAGTACGAACTGTCCGCGCAACTTGCCGGTGCTACGCGGGCACAATCCCCGGCAGATGCCGCAGTCTCGTTTGTCTGCAACCCGAATAATCCCACCGGGCATCTGCGCACAAAAACCGAAATGCAAAAGATCCTGGAAGGTTCCGCTTGCGATCAGTTCCTGTTTGTCGATGAAGCATTCATCGAACTGGCAGCACCGGACGAAAGCCTTGTCGATGTGAAAGATGATCGCCTGTTTGTCCTGCGGTCCCTGACAAAAAGTTTTGCTGTTCCCGGGCTCCGTTTCGGCTACGGGTTTGGTAATCCGGCACTGATCGAAAAGATCGAAACTGCCCGCCCACCGTGGAGCGTAAACGCGTACGCGGAAGCCTTTGCGTTGCAGGCATTCCGGCACATGGACGCACTTGACCGGTCCCGCGAGTTGATCAGCGCTGAACGCACCTGGCTCTCCCGACGATTATCCGCATTAGGATTTTTATGTGACCCGTCATCTGTCAATTACCTGCTTGTCGGGTGTGGGCATGCGGCGACACCGCTGGTTCACAATCTTGAAAAACTCGGCATCCTCGTCCGGGATTGTACATCCTTTGGGTTGCCCTCCAGTATCCGTATCGCTGTGCGGACACGGGAAGAGAATACGCAGCTCATCGAGGCGCTCTCTTCATGCGTGCAGTGATCATGGCAGGGGGCGAGGGCAGGCGTCTCAATCTCGGTGAAAAACCGCTCGTGTTGTGCTCCAATCGCCCGATGATCTCGTACATTGTCGATGCCTTCTGTAACGCCGGGCATGAACCGGTTGTCGCTGTCACTTCCCGCACACCCATGACCCAGAACTGGTGCCGGGCGCAGGGGATCGCCTACTGCCGGGCGAAAGGAAATGGCTATATTCCGGATATGGTAGAGGTCGTCACCGCGCTCGAAGAGACACGTCCGCTCTTTGTCTGTGTATCAGATATTCCGTGCATCACCCCCAATCATCTCCACACCATCGAGGCTGCATACCGGGCTTCAGGAAAACCTGCCTGTTCGACCTGGGTCCCGGCAACCCTCCTTGCACAGGGTTCAGGGACTCCCTGCTATAGCCAGACCGTCAACGGGATCCTCGCGTGCCCGGTTGGTATGAATATCCTTATCGGTGACCGGATCCTGGAAGAACAGGACGAACTGCAACTCGTGCTCTTCGATCCCCGGCTAGCAATCAATGTCAACACACGGGCGGATCTGGCGAGAGCGGATCGGTTTATTAACCGCAGGTATGAACCGCCGGATTAAACAAGTGTTCATGATGAGTTTGCCACAAGCGCTCATAGATACAAGAATCCATCGAAGGTATCCGGCACGGTCAGGATGATTTGTAAATGATCCAATATCTCACAATTTGTGACATTCCAACAAAAACAGGCTCAATTCTGCCATTTTTTAATAATAATACATATTAAGGATCTCAACCAAGTAGTATTCATTATGGTGGAGTCTCAGGAGATTGAGCTTGAAGGTCATATTATCGATTCCGGTATCATGACCCAGCTCTTTGACAGGGTCATGGATATGGGGGGGAATTTTGAGATCCTCACCTTTGATATCGGTAAGAAGAAGACCGATCATAGTTACGCCCGGCTCCGGATCGCGGCATCGAGTCACGAAAAACTGCGTTCCATCCTCTCCGAGCTCCACCGGCTTGGTGCACATCCCCTGGAGGTGAACGATGTCAACCTGGTCCCGGCAGAAGGGAACCGGATCGTGCCCAAGGGGTTCTACACCACCACCAATCACCCGACGCAGGTAAAATTCGCCGGTGAATGGATTCCAGTTGAAGCGATCGAGATGGATTTTTTAATTGTGATCGATCGCGAGAAGAAACAGGCACGCTGTATGTCGCTCGGGAAGATCAGAAAAGGAGATCTGGTGGTTGTCGGTGAAGACGGAGTCCGCGTGAGTTATCCGGAACGTCCCCGTGCAAGCAGCACGTTTGAGTTCATGCACGGGACGGTCTCATCAGAGCGCCCGAGCGAGACGTTGATCGCCCAGATAGCAAAAGAGATCCTGGAAGTCCGCAAAAAGAACGGCAAGATTGCGCTCGTGGGAGGTCCGGCAATCATCCACACAGGGGCGGACAGGACGCTCGCGGAGATGATCCGTAAAGGGTACATCGATGTCCTCTTTGCGGGTAACGCGCTCGCCACCCATGACATTGAGTATAACCTGTACGGCACCTCGCTTGGCATGGACATCTCGACCGGAAAACCGGTGATGGGCGGGCACCGTCACCATCTCTACGCAATCAGCGAGATCATGCGAGCCGGCTCGATCAAGAATGCGGTTGACAAAGGCATTCTGTCGAGCGGGATTATGTACGAGTGTATCCGGCACAATGTCCCGTTCGTTCTCGGGGGTTCAATCCGGGATGACGGACCTCTCCCGGATGTGATCACGGATGTGATGGAAGCGCAGGATGCGATGCGCCGGCATATCAACGGGTGCCAGATGGTGCTCATGATAGCGACACTTCTGCATTCCATCGCGGTGGGCAACTGTCTTCCCTCAAAGGTGAAGACGGTCTGTGTCGATATCAACCCGGCGTCCCTGACAAAACTCATGGACCGGGGCACCATGCAGGCGATTGGTGTCGTCTCCGATGCCGGGACGTTCCTCCCGCTCCTTGCGAAACAGCTCGATATCCAGAGCAGCGCAAAAAAATAACCCGGTCAAATCAATACCCGACGGGAAACCGAAGTAAGATCCCATTAATGTAAAGCACCAGTCCCTGTCGCTGCATTTTTTTAACACCGCACACGGTTCTTTCTTGGATGTACGATGAATCTGCACTTTAACCGTTCAGTAATTTTTTACAACGCTCTCGCGGATCTTTTAAATGCGTGTCATGTCTGAACACGAAAGGTTCTACGTTTTTTCCGTACGATGTTTTTTTAAAAAACCGCTAATCCCCTTGTTTCATCTGCCCATTCGCCAGTAGGCGCCAGAGGATCCCGGCGGAAATAAAAAGATTGTATCGGGCAGTGCGCTGAAACGATGGATGGGTTCCAAGCGCTGCGACATCACCGCGTCAATGGCATCGCGTATGGTTTTTCGTTATTGAGCACATATTCCCATTCCTGTTTGCAGGCACATTCGGTCTCCATGAGTGCATCAATCAGGTCCCTATCCGCGTTCAGGGTATAATCCCGGATGCCTTTGACGATCTCATAATCGCATTTCCCGCAGTTATGGGGTCCCCGTTGCTGTCCGCCACCCAGCGGATCGCATGCCACAAAGACCGGGGCGTCCTGTAAGAGCGAGAGCACACTCCAGAGATACGGAGGTCGGTAAGCGTGCTCGCGCCAGTACCGTTCGAGCTCGGTCCGGCGCTGGACGGTGCAGGGGTTCATGGAGATGACGTCAGCGTGGCGGGACGCTTCTGCAATTGAGGTTTTCATGTCCGCCACTGCTTCACCCTCCGTGAGAAAGAGGGGTTTAAAGAGAAGATAGGCTTTGACACCGGCACCGGCGGTATGTGCAACGGATGCCGCGCGGATGAAGTCGGAATAGGTGAACCCCTTGTCAATGCACTTTTCCCGGATCAGGTCGTTTGTTGTCTCCAGTCCGATGGCGCAGTATACCGGGGTCTTGTGACTGCCATCATCTACACGGTCTATAAACTGTTTGAGTGTGTCCTCCAGAACATATTCCGGGCGGGTCTCGGCAATGACGATCTTACCACGAAACGCGGTTGCAACAGCATCAAGAAAATCCGGAGGGACTTCAGCCGGATCAAAAAAACTTCCCGATGTAAAGATCTTCACCATCGGAAATTCGGCAAGCGTGTAGTTCTGTACAATCCACGCGAGTTGGCGGTGCAGCAGGTGTGCCAGTGCATCGGTTGACTGCTTTTCGTACCGCTCGTTCCGGTAACTGCACATCCGGCAGCGGGACCAGGAACACCCGGCGGTTTTGAAGATAATGGTGAGACAGTCAAGAAGTTCATTCCCGTACCGCTCTTTTCCCCGCCATGATGCAAGCGGTTTAAGGACATCATCAGAAATCATTAACATCCTTTATATTGATCTTGTACATAGATGAAGAAGATCGTCCTGATCCTGATGGGGCTTGTATGTCTTGCCGGAAGTGTATCAGCGTATCAGGTCAACATCGAAGCACCTGACACCCTCGCGGTAGGAAAACCTCTCATCGTCACCGGGACGACCACATATGGCATCGGAACACCGATCGATGTCGTGCTCTCTTATCAGTTGACTACCAGTAAAGAAGTCCAGCGGAGAATTGTCTATGTGCAGTCCGACCGAACCTTCAAAGTAGTATTTGACACAACAGATTTAACGAAAGGCACGTACAAGGTCGAGGTGCCGGTATACGGGCAGGGGGACTCGGTCACCATGATACTTGTGAACCTCGTTGACCGCTCTGATGAGATACAGATCTCATCCCCCACCGAACAGTATTTTGACGGCAAACTGTATCTTGCCGGAACAATCACTACCGACGCCAATTCTGGTTTCCAGATCGAAGTATCGGATGCGAATTATGCAAATGTGTTTGGTCCTGCCTACATCAATACCAATTATCTCGGTGTCTTCAGTGCCGATATCCCCATTTCGGCTCCCGGCGAGTATGAAGTGATATTTACAGATGCAAAAGGATATATCGGCTCCCGGATCTTCACGGTTGTTGGTTCCGATACCCCTTTTGCAACCGTCACCATCATTCCTCCTACAGTCTCGGTTCTTTCCGCGCATGGCAGATCCTCCAGGGACAATCCGGTATATTTTGTTGTCAAGCCCACGTATGGCACGGTCACGCTCTATACCTCAAAATCTGTGGACTGGGTGGTCGAATATATTGATGAACGCGGCGTCCTGCACATGGTCAATGAAGAAGGTGAGGTGAACCGGGAAGAGGTCAGGATTGCGGCAAAAGGTAAACCCCTCTATGTAAAAATCTACCCGTACAAGTATTCGGTCACGAGTGAAGCGTTCCTGTATGCGGAGAATGTGAATACGATCTCAGCAAGCCCTACGATACCTGCCGCATTCGGGACACCTGCCGCGAGTACACCCATCGATACCCCACAATCTTCACTCCCGCCGCTCGCCGGACTTTTCGGTACCGGACTCGCCGCGTGTGCATGGTATCTCCGGCATGCGTGAGCTCCTGTTGCCCATTTTAATCTGGAAACCTGGCGGTTTTCGGCATGTGACGATAATCCCCGATTGGTATACTGTTAAACACGGGCTCTTTATCTCCGGTGATTTGGTATCTGCCAGAAGAAGCCTTTTTTAAATCTCACGCCCAACAGATAGAAGATGCCGGGGTAGTCTAGCCCGGTAAGGCGGTGGCCTTGAAAGCCACTGGTGCTTCGCACCTCAAGAGTTCAACTCTCTTCCCCGGCGTCTTACCGTATTATCATTCTGAATTTTTGACAATTCTCGCGAAAGAGCGTCTGCCATCCCTGCCAATCCATCCGGTCCCCTGACACTGGAGCTGGCGATTGACACCGGTTTTGTTCTTGTTGCCAGTGTCTTCTGCCACAATGGATCAGAAACCGTGAACACGGGCTGAACCGAGCATTTTTATCGCCCACAACAGATTGGCTCCCACCGTGTGGCAGTGAAATTTCTGTCATATCAGCGTTTTTATGTACCTCAAGAACGCATAATGTGAAAGGAGACGTACGAGGATCTTTTTATGTGTGTTGCTGTTCCCGCAGAGGTGCTGGAGATAAAAGAAGGGAACATCGGTCTTGTCGATTATGGCGACCTCAAACAGGAAGTCCGCCTCGATCTGGTCGATGTGAAATGCGGCGAGTTTGTGCTCGTACACGTAGGTTTTGCCATCCAGAGACTCTCCCGTGAGGAAGGGTTGGAGACCCGCGAGATCTTCAAACAGGTCTATGCTGCGATGGAGGAGTGATGCACGAGTACAGCATCGCATATGACCTGTACGCGACTGCAAAAAAAGCCGCGATGGAGAACCATGCCGACCGGGTCAAGAAAATACGGGTCGATGTCGGTACGATGGCGATGGTGAATCCGGATCAGGTGATCTTTCTCTTCGATACGATCAAAGAAGATGACCCCCTGTTCACCACTGCCGTGCTCGAATGCACGGAAGTGTCTCCTGAAACTACCTGTGCCTGCGGGTATTCCGGCAGCGAGATCTTTGTCTGTCCACGGTGCGGTGCGCTGCCGCAACTGGTCCGTGGACGTGAGATTGTGGTCTCGAACATTGAGATTGAGGTGGATGACGCATGAAGGTTAACCTGATGCATGGCGCCGGGGGAGAAGTGATGGGCGAACTCCTCCAGACACTCACAAAATTTACACATAACAATGCCGGCGGTATCGGGCTTGAAGCACTCGATGACGGCGCAGTGATCCCGTTTTTTGGGAAGAACCTGGTCTTCACCACTGATTCCCATGTTGTCCGCCCCATTTTTTTTCCGGGTGGGGATATCGGCAGAATTGCCGTCAGCGGGACGGTGAATGATCTCGCGATGATGGGCGGACGACCGATTGCGCTCTCGTGTGGCATGATTATCGAAGAAGGGTTCGAAATTGATGATCTCGCCCGGATTGTTGCGTCAATGGACGGCGCACTGGGAGAAGCCGGTGCGAATCTTGTCACCGGCGATACGAAGGTGCTGGAGCGGGGTGCACTTGACGGTATTGCAATCAACACTGCCGGCATTGGCGTCGCTGACACGGTCGTCCGCGACAACGGACTCGTGCCAGGAGATGTGATCATCGTTTCTGGCACGTTGGGCGATCATGGACTCGCGATCATGGCGCATCGCGAAGGGTTCGATCTCGGTGAACAGATCTTGTCGGATGTGGCACCTCTCTGGGGGATGATGGAGGGTGTGCTTGCCCGTGGTACCATCCATGCGATGAAGGATCCCACCCGGGGCGGATTCGCGAGCGCGATAAACGAGATGGCACGGAAAAGTGGTGTGCAGGTGCGTATCGCAGAAGAGAAGATTCCGATGCGTAAGAACGTGAAGAGTGCTGCCGCGATGCTTGGCATCGATCCGCTGGAAGTAGCGAATGAAGGAAAAGTGGTGATGGGCGTCCCGCCTTCTGATGTACAGGTTGTCCTTGCCGCCCTGCATGCGCACAAATACGGGAAAGATGCGACCGTTGTTGGTACCGTGACCCGGGGAACTCACGTGATCATGGAGACGGCGATTGGCGGGGAACGGTTCATCGAACCCCCGATGGGCGACCCAGTGCCCCGGGTGTGCTGATTTTCTTCACCAGTAGGGATGAGCATGGGTATGAACGTTTTTATCGCGTCAGGGATTTCCCCCAGAAGATTCTGTACCCGTACTTCCGATGAGCCTTATAGCCCGTAAAAAGAGGGTGGGGTTTGCATCATCAGATCAGAAACCACTTGCCCCTGTTTTCGTTCATTCCTGCTATGGATATTTTGTATCCATGAGCGCTTGTGGCAAACCCGCGATGAACACTGTTTTGGACTCCTGACTGCGAACGGGTAATCTTCCCCGAGCACACCGAAATCGAGGATCTCGCGAAGCACCGAATCAGAACATGTTCCGTGCTTCTCCCAATACATGTCCGAGATCTCGGTCGCAAGAGCGAGGTTCTCGAACCGGTATTGTTTTGCCGCACGGCGTTTTCCGGACGCAATCGCCAGTTTCTTCTCGTATAATGCCTGCCCGATTCGATGGATCCGACGCATCTCTTTTGGGACCGGTTTGCCGGTATCCCGGATATACTACTGATGCGGATAATTCCTGGTGGCGTGATCAAACCCGCAATGGGGAACCCTGAGACCATCCGCGTTCCCGTGACGGTGGTAGAACCCGCAGAATTTGCAGAAGACCCAGACCACGTTTTTGTCATACCGGTATGCAGGCAGGATCGGCGCTCCGGTCTTCTGTGCAAACTGCTCTACGGCTTCATTTGTTGGAAATACTGGTGCCATCCCTGTATCACGCCTTCCTCACCATACAGTCATGATGCGTTTGAATCTACCGACATGCTCTTGAGGGAACCGTATCTTTTTTGCTACCCGTCTTTCTCTTCATAGTATGGGAAACATGATGTGTACGTGTATTGGCTCTCCGATATTTCTTGAGTACAAATCTTCGTCGTCCGTGAACACCGGTGACTCCTACATCCTGATCCCCAAAGCACATTTCCCCCCTCCCCCCGATGCCTTCAGGATGATTGGTGTGATACCTTGTCGGATCGGTTGAGGGTTGGATAATTCTCGTGACGTAACTCCGCTAACCCGGTCTTCCGTTCCACTAGTTTTAACGAAGAACGAAAAGATTCCCGCAGATTCTAAAAACCGGAAACGGATTTGCCGGTTTGTCAATGACTGCCGGAACATGATCGATGACACGGTTTAATTGTTCGTCATCCTTTCTTTTGGTTGGGCTCCTGCCATATTTCTGGAAAACCCGGATTACCCCATATACTTTAACAGAAGATCCAACGCCTCGATCTCCCGCTTCCCCCCGCACTTCCGCACAATCCCCGCGTGGTAATCGATCAGCATTTTCAATTGGGGATCTGTGTTCATCACGTACCGGGTGGCATGCACGGTGGCGTCAATAATATTGTTGAACCCCCGGTTCACCGGATGGATAAAGGCACCCTCCATGATCTCCCGCTCTGGCGTGAGCTGGACGACGAGCGTTTCATGGGATTTGTGCTCAACCGTTGCAGAAAACGCGCACCACGCTTCTGCCGCCCGGAGCCGGTGCATCACTTTTCCGGCAACCGGTTCCAGGACAAATGCATCATGCGGGAGATCCTCAAATGCGGTCTGGACATACAGCACCGGATCGTACACAAAATTTGCGACCACCCACCCGTCCCGCTCGATATTTTCAGCCGTATGGGAGCCCAGAAACAGGATCATCCGGGCGGTGTGGTCCCGGTAATGGATGCCGATCGGTGCTGCATTATAAGCAGTTGTCGCGATAATCTCGTTGATGCCGCCTTTTAAGAGTCCCATGACCATCCCTCCCCAAGTGCGACATAGATGGAGGCGATTGTAATATCGGCGATCGAACCAGGGTTGATATCCAGCGCGATACATTCCGCATCAAGATCTTCCACCGTGCGATACCCGTCCAGCACATCGCGCGCCTTTGCCATCGTCCATTCGGCAACCTCACGCCCATGCTTCTTAATGATAAATG
>JAQTSH010000013.1:0-1907 GCA_028711405.1 Methanoregula sp. | reverse complement strand
GGGTTGATATCCAGCGCGATACATTCCGCATCAAGATCTTCCACCGTGCGATACCCGTCCAGCACATCGCGCGCCTTTGCCATCGTCCATTCGGCAACCTCACGCCCATGCTTCTTAATGATAAATGTGTCCGGCTCCGATGCGAGCAGGGTAAGAAACATTTTCCCGATCGATGCGCGTCCATCCCCATAATGTATCAGCAGATCTGCCCCACGCCGGGTGAGGGAAAAACCGGTTACCCATTCACGGGCGACCATATCGTTCGGGGCAGAGTGTGCCATCACATCAAGAAGTGTCATCTCCCGCTCGCGGAGCATCCGGAGCGCGGCAGGATCGTTCACGTCCAGTTCATCCCCTTCGTTAATGCAGACCTTTGTCATGCCGAATGCCCGGTAGAATGCGACCGCATCGGATACATCGGTCCTCTCAATCGCCTTCTTTGCCCCGTCAATATCGCCGCCATAGACCAGGGGAATAAGAAGGATAAAAGCGCCGAAATGTGTGTTTCCCCCGGCATGGATATTGGTCTGCTGCACAGCATGCCCGATGATCTCGCCAATCCTGCCCATTCCCTTTTCAGCTTCCTCCAGTGCAGAGCGGGCGAAGATCGTGGATGCGAGAAAATGTTCGAGCCGGGTTTCCGGATAATCGTGGCAGCGGTCGACGTTACCCGGCTTCGGGTAAGCACAAACCTCCAGCATCATCGCGAGTTGTGCCCGTTCAGCAGTTCTCATCAGGGGGAATGTCATGGAACACACGACGCATAAGCGTATCTGAGAGCTCGTGTTTCAGGCGCATATACTCTTTGTTTTTCAACCCGATCTGGGCAAGGGTCATGTCACGGAACATGCAGGGCGATGAAGATTTGCAACACCAGGCAAGACTGCCAAAACAGGTATGATCGCCTTTTTCGAGCGGGGTGTTCTTCACAGAATCGAGTTTCAGGTGGATATATTCATCCTTGGGAAGACCGATCCGCGCAAGCGCCGGGATGAGCGGGCAATCCTTTACCGGCATGCAACAAAATGCCAGCGCCCGAAGGTCGCCGCCGCGACAGAGCTGTTTAGGGGAATTGTACCAACCTTCTTCATCCGCATAGCGCGTGATGGCAGCGTCCAGTCCGGCGAGAGTCCGTTCATCGGATCGCCGCGCGAGCGAGACCAGATCAGCGCCGTGCGAGAGCATGTCCCGCATCCGGTCAAAGGAGTTGATTGAGTTATTGGCGATGATCATGAGCGGAGAACTGTTCCGGATCTGCCGGAGTTTTGCCACGCCGGTATCCATCAGGTCTACATGCAGGATGTCTGCACCGGCACTCCAGAGTTTGCGGACGAGCGCCCGGTCATCAGCGGCAATATCGACACGCATCTTCACGGATACGGTCACGTCCGCGCTTTTAAGGGTTTTTATGACCGCAACCAGGTCCGACGGCTTTTTCAGGTAGTGTTCCCCGGCACCTGCTGCGACCATGGGTGCCTGACGGCAGTGTGCATCGACTTCATAGATAACGGAATCTCCCAGTGCGTCTGCAACCAACCCAAACGAGCGTGGGGTGCTGCCCCGCAGGTTGATCCCGGTGACAACGCCGCTCTTCTCCATTTTTTTTACCTGCTGGCTAAGTTCATCCACCGGATCCGTGCACAAAAATTCTTTTCTTTCCCCAGATGCGGCAATGGCAGCTGCTGCCTCCATGGTGGGCTCATCAATAGAGTATCCGCCGATGAATGCTACGCCGATGTGCTCTTTTTTTGTAAGAACATATGCTGCATCAACGACGCCTGCCATCGACGCAATCGCAACCGGTGTCCGGACGATGTGATCGTTTATCACAAGTCCGAAACGTTCAAAAGCATCCATCATAAGTTCATATCAGTTGAAAGTTGAGAAAGAAATTACTTTGCATTTGA
>JAQTSH010000223.1 GCA_028711405.1 Methanoregula sp. | reverse complement strand
GGCAGCAGTTCCGCCCCCGCGTGCCGCCGGAAGACCGGGAGGTAGCATCCCGCCTCATCGCCTCCCTTACCCCAGATCATCCCGTCGGGACGATCGACCAGCGGATCATCATGCCAGATGGCAGTATCCGGTGGCAGCGCTGGAGCGACCGGGCAATCTTCGATGCCAGCGGGCAGGTGATCGAGTACCAGTCTGTAGGCAGGGATATCACTGACCGGAAACAGGATGAAGAGGCGCTGGTACAGAAAAACGAGGAACTCCACGCTTCCTACGAGCAGATCTCGGTCGCCGAAGAGGAACTGCGCCAGCAGGTTGACGAGATCACAAGTGCCCAGAAAGCACTCCGGGCGAGTGAGGAACGGTACCGCGGGTTGTTCGAAGGTGTGCCGGTCGGGCTCTACCGTACCACCCCCTCAGGGCAGATCCTGGACGCGAATCCTGCACTGGTCCGGCTGCTGGGCTATCCCGACCGGGCATCGCTCGTCACGGTCAACGTCTCCGCCCTCTACGCGGATCCGGCGGATCGGGACCGGTGGCTCGATCTCACGGCACGTGAAGGAACCATACCGGGTTTTGAAGTGCAGTTCCGAACATATGACAACACAATCATCTGGGTGAGGGACACGGGCATACCTATCCGGGATGGTTCAAGTCGGGTGGTCTATTATGAAGGGAATGTTGAGGATATCACCGGAAGGAGACGGGCTGAGGATGCGTTGCGGGAGAGCGAAGAGCGGTACCGGACGCTTGTGACAGCCGTGAACGAAGCGATCATCCTCCAGGACAGATCCGGCGAGATCCTGACCTGGAACCGGGCAGCAGAGCAGCTCTTTGGGGTCGGTGCCAGCGAAGTGATGGGGCATACGGCGACGAGCCGGAAATGGAAGACGATTCGTGAGGACGGAACCGAATTTCCGGACGCTGAACACCCGTCCATCCGAACACTCGCGACAGGAGAACCGTGCGGGAACTGCGTTATGGGTATCACCAGTGCCACGGGGAAGTTCTCCTGGGTCAACATCAACACAAACCCGCTCTTTTTAAATGGGGAAGAGAAACCCTATGCCGTCGTCATCTCATTTCTGGATATCACCGAACGTATTCAGGCAGAGCAAGAAGCCAGAAAAGCTCATGAAGAACTGGCAGCCTCGTACGAACAACTGACGGCAACGGAAGAGGAACTCCGCCAGACCCTGGATCAGCTCACCTGCAATGAACAGCATCTCCGGGAAAGTGAAGTGAAGTACCGTACCGTCTTTGAGAACACCGGCACGGCAACCATTGTCATCGAAGAGGATACGACAATCAGCCTCGCGAATGATGAGTTTGTAGCGCTCAGCGGCTTTTCAAAGACCGAGATCGAGGGTAAGATGAGCTGGACGCGGTTTGTGGCAACCGAGGACATGAACCGCATGCTTGACGCACACCGGCAAAGAAGACAGGTGAACAGTGATGCGCCAATGCATTACGAGTTCCGGTTTGTCACAAAGACCGGGAACATCCATGCATGCTACCTCACCATCGATCGGATACCCGGCACGACAAAGAGCATCGCATCCCTTCTGGACATCACCAACCTCAAGCGGATCGAGGATGAACTGCGGGAACGGGAACGGGTCTTCCGTACCCTGATTGGAAACCTGCCCGGGTGTGTGTACCGCTGTGCGAATGACCCTGCCTGGACAATGGCATTTATCAGCGAGGGGTGCCGGGAGATCACCGGCTATGCTCCCGAGGATTTTATCGGCAACAAAACCCTCGCGTTCAATGATATCATCGCTCCGGATTACCAGAAAACTCTCTGGGAGAGATGGCAGCAGCAGCTGGCTTTGCATGAGGTCTTTGTCGAAGAGTATCCAATCCGAACCAAAACCGGAGAGACCCGCTGGGTCTGGGAACGGGGTCGGGGGATCTATTCCGACGACGGTCAGGTGCTCTATCTTGAAGGGTTCATCACCGACATCACCGAGCGCAAACAGGCAGAGGATGCCCTCCGGGAGAGCGAGAACCTGTTCCGTTCGGTCGGCGACAGTCTGCTGGACCCGGTGCTCATCCTGTCCAGTGAAGGCATTGTGTATTTCGCCAACCGGGCTGCGAAGAATTTTGTCGGTTTGCCTGATACCTCCGATCTTCGCGGACATTCCATCATGACTTACCTCGATGGCGATTCCCGGAACCGGGCGACCGCAGACCTGCACACGATCTGTGTACTGGGTGGACCGATGACCGGGGAATTTTGTGTCAATGTACCCGGCGGGAACCAGCGCTGGGTAGAGGCGTGCGGGGTCAGGATCAACTACAAGGGTATGGATGCGAATCTCGTTACGCTGCGGGATATTACCGAACGGATCCGGTTTGAAGAACAACTGCGCGGGAACGAACGCCGGCTTGCTGATATCATCAGTTTCCTGCCGGATGCAACGCTTGTCATTGACAAAGACGGAACGGTGCTTGCCTGGAACCGGGCGATGGAGGAGATGACCGGTGTACCTGCTGACCAGATGATCGGGAAAGGCGATCATGAATACGCGATTCCGTTCTACCACGAACGCCGGCAGATCGCCATCGATCTCATCCTTCATGACAACCCGGAGACCGAGGCAAAATATCCGGTGATGAACCGGAAAGGCACCACGCTGGTTTCCGAGATCTTCATATCTCATTTTAACAAGGGCACGGGTATGCATCTCTGGTTCACGGCGTCCCCCCTCTATGATGCAGCCGGGAATCTCACCGGAGCGATCGAGTCCATCCGGGACGTCACCGGCAGGAAGGTCGCAGAACGGGCACTCCATGACGCTGCACGCAACTGGCAGAGCACGTTCGATTCAACCCAGGATGCGATCTGCCTGTTCGACGCTGAACAGCGGATCGTGATGTGCAACCGCACGATGCGGGAGATCCTCGGCGCACCGTATGGCGGGGATCTTATCGGGCGGCATTGCTGGGAGGTCGTGCATGGTACGACGGAACCGATCCCCGGCTGCCCGTATTGCCGGATGCAGGAGTCCCTGAAGAGGGAGCAGATGGAACTGAAGATGGGCGACCGTTGGTTTGTAGTGGTCACGGATCCGATCCTGGACAAGACCCGGAAGATTGTCGGCGCTGTGCACAGCATCCGGGATGTGACCGATCGTAAGCGGGCGGAGGAGGCGTTACGGCAGGCAAACCGGCAGCTGAACCTCCTATCGAGCATCACCCGGCACGACATCAAGAACCAGCTCACGGTGCTCAAAGGGTATCTTGAGTTGTCCCAGACTGCGCTCCACCGACCGGAGACCGTACGCGATTTTATCACCAGAGCGCAGCAGGCGGCGGATACGATCAACGAGCAGATCACGTTCACCGGGGATTACCAGCACCTGGGGATCACCGACCCCGTGTGGCAGAACGTGACGGTGAGTGTCCATAAAGCGGAAGTAGTATTGCCGATGAGGGAGGTGAATGTCGAGACCGACCTTGCTCACCTTGAAATCTTTGTCGATCCGCTCTTCGAGAAGGTCTTCTACAACCTGATCGACAACTCCCTCCGGTACGGTGGCAAACAGATGACAACGATCCGGATCTCGGCACAGGAATCGGATGCGAGCCTTTCGATCATCTATGAGGATAACGGTGCGGGTATTTCTGCGGACGACAAGAAGCGTCTCTTCATCCGGGGTTTTGGCAAAAATACCGGTCTGGGGTTGTTCCTCTCCCGCGAGATACTGTCGATCACGGGAATTACCATCAACGAGAACGGGATGCCGCGCGGGGGAGCCCGGTTCGAGATCACCGTCCCGAAAGGCGGGTACCGATACCGGACGGGACCGGGTTGAGCCGGGCAGGGTTGTGACTGGCACACGGTACTGGAGAAAGACGCATGTGCCTGACGGGGCTCCGGTCCTTCTT
>JAQTSH010000222.1 GCA_028711405.1 Methanoregula sp. | reverse complement strand
AAATTCTGTTGAACCTGTTGATGACACCGGATAGTCCAATGCTGCAAGGATGGCAAGGGCGTGACCCGTTTCGATGATGGTCGAAGTGGGATGTCCAAAGCCGTTGTCCGGGTTCCGGTACCGGAGCACGGCACTCACGATGTCTGCTTTTTTGTCAGTGGGAATTGCGATGCCAAGAAGCGTACACAGACCCGAGAGGAGATACAGGTTTTCAAAGAGAGATGAGGATTCGACCGGGCGGGTATTGTCACCAGGTGGCACGAGCGAAGACAGAATCCAATTGGTTGGATCGATGTCTGGTCGTTCACCGAGAATCTTCATGCTCCGAATCACTGCATGCCCGACGTTCACGTTGGCGAAGTGCCCGTTGGGGTGCTGGAAGGAATGGAGATACGACCGGGTGATCCCGTCATCATCGGAGAATATACCCAACATCGAAAGCGAGGATAGAGCATACAATGTGTCACTGGCGTTCGGTTCATCGAGCCGGTAAAAACAGTAGCCCCCGGATGCGCACCGACGTTCTGTGATATACTGGATGGTTGTGTCCCGTTCGTGGATCATCGGCATCATCTACCATTCATGGGTAGAAGTCGTCAGCCGATGGGGGTGTTTCTGGCGGACTTCATCGCCGGTACGATAGTGTGGTGTGCGATGATAATTGAAGGTTACGATAAAGGGCTGGAGAATTACGAAAATAATATTTCTCTGCGCTCTATCTGACGTTGGCACAAAAAACACGTGAAAGGGCTTTGACTTCAAGTTTCTCAAAAAAAATCTCCGGTTCTCATGAAGACTGCCGAACCGGTTTTTTTTCGCGTGCCGTCCCCTCCCGGGTTTACAGGGATTTTTTCCGGAATTTCCCCGGATTTCCCGCGCGGCACGAAAAAACCCCCGGAAAAAACCCGGTCGGCAAATCCCCGTCACGTCGTAGAGAAAAATCAAAAATCCTGTGGATACCTTCGATTTTTTTCGAAGTCAACCAATCCCTTATTATATCAGAAACCAATGGAGGAATACTACAATGTTGAGAGAATTATACAGACGACTAAAGAAGACCGTGGCAACGATTGCACGCTCCATCATATCGAAGGTGGAAGACGTGATCGAAACCGTCATGCCCGAAGCCTCAGCCGTCACAAGAATCCTGCCTCTCATTGTATCGCAAGAAATATCGGACGCAATGCACAACGGGAAGCGGTTCAGGTTGACGAGCGATCACGCTCCAATCTTCTCGCTTTTCACCTTTTTTACGTTACGTCAGTAAGCACCGGTCTTCCGGTGACGGTGTAAGTCTACCGCGCTCGCCTCAAGAGGGCACCCGCCGCATCACCGGCGGGCATGTCTGATTCTGCACGAGCGAAGGCTATCCCCGGCACCCGGACCGTTTTTTTTTGTCACGCGGCACAGGACGAAGAACACGATCCCGTGGTATATCCGCGTCACGGTATCGCAGGGGAACGTACAATAAACACGTAGGAGAATCATCATGCAGACTACATCTGCAACGAGAGCCGGGTGCGGATGCCCCGCGCTCTTCGGATCCACAGGGACCAGGGCAGCAATCGAGACAGACAATCTGGCGATTGGCTGCCAGCGTATCGAAACACAGAACAGTGCGGTCAATTCGGCGACAATCTTCCCGAAAGACTCCACGCCATTGCGGCACACGGCGAAACAGTCCGGGCATGCGTGTGCCATGCACCAGACCGGGTTCGACCGGTACCGGAGACGCCGGGCGTTCGTGATGCGGGAGATCCCGCTCTACATGCTGCCGGCAGCACTCCGGCGCGGGATTGCCGAGCGGGGCGGGAAGATCTACCGGGCGGTGATCGTCCGGACGCACTGGAATCATTACACGATCAAGATCCGGTGCAACACGAAGAAAGCGGTTGGGCACCGGAGCCAGCTGCGGTGCCGGGACCAGAGTCTCGCGACGTTCACTTCCGGGGAGGGCGATGCAGATGGCTGAAAATACTACCACCTCTCCAATTTCTCAATCCGTGACTGAGCAGCCGGTACCGGTGAAGATCGCAAAAGAAACTGAACCGGATATGGACGTACTGGAATGGGCGAAGAAGTATATCGAGATCCCTGAGATGCGGGCACGGCTTTCCGGGCTTCCCGTGCAGGAAATTGAACCCAAAAGGAGGATCAGGAATCGTACCTCCTCAAAAACGATGCCAAAGGCAGATTATGTCCAGCCTGACAAACCGGAGGTACAGAATACCAGCCGGAATACAAGCCGGGTTGACACCACCCCCACAAGCGGAATAAGACTGGTGGAACGGAAGACTGAGATTATCGGCACAGGCTTCCCACCGAAAAGGGTATCGGCTCGGGTGGCATCGGACCTGGCGAATCGTGCCATCTTCGAACAGCACGACCGGGAGATGGTAAGACTCCATCTGATGATCGACGAACTGCGGTTCCGGCTGGATGACAGAGAAGCGGGGAGGCGATCTCGATGACAGGTACGATAGGTAATACGCTCACCGTATTGTCCGGACCCGGGCAGGTCGTCGAAGTCCGTGCCCTTGCAGAGAACGGTACCGACAGCGGGTATTTCACCGACTATGAAGCGTTCGCCCGGCAGGTGGAGGCGCTCGATTGCGATCCATCGGTTCACGGGTGTTACATAACGCTGAACGTAGTGAACCCGGCGCTCATTGCACGGCGGGCGAACAGGATCAAGATGCACCTCAGGGGAGATGCAACCACGAGCGATGCGGATATCGTGCACCGGCGCTGGCTGCCGGTCGACATCGACCCGGTGCGACCGAGTGGTGTATCCAGTACCGACGCTGAGCACGGACTCGCGTTGGCAAAGGCGGATGAGATCGCTGCGTGGCTTTCCGGTATCGGTTTCCCGGAACCGGTCCGGGGCGACTCCGGCAACGGGGCGCACCTGTTGTACCGGATTGATCTGCCGAACGATGAAGCGGCGACGAAACTCGTGAAGGCGGTCCTTTCCACACTGGATGCACTGTTTTCAGATACCGGAGTCTCTGTAGACACGGCGAACTACAATGCCGGGCGGATCTGGAAACTGTACGGGACGATGGTGAGAAAAGGCGACTCTACCCGGTGAGCGCCCGCACCGGAGGAGCCGGCTCGTTTCCGCACCAACAGACATTGTTGTGGTGACGGTGGAACAGTTGCAAAATCTCGCCGCACAACTTCCGGCAGAACCGGACACACAACCGGCTGCCGGAAAGGAACATGCCATTGATCTCCGGTCATGGCTTGTGTCGCATGGCATCGCCATCCGTCACGAAAAACCGTACCACGGCGGGACACTGTTCACTCTTGCGCAGTGCCCGTTCTCATCGGCGCACAAAGATGGGGCGTACGCGATCCAGTTCGCCAACGGTGCGATCCATGCCGCCTGCCATCATACAACCTGTGACACCAGGAAGCAGCGGTGGAAGGAACTGCGGGAGAAGTATGAGACACCAGCGGAGAAGCACGAACGGCAGGAAACCCGGATAAAGGAATGGAGCAGGGAGCGGGCGAAGGGGAGGGTGCAGGAGGAAAACAAACCGGTTCTTCCCGCTGAAACTACCGGGAAGGGAACTCTGCCTGAATACCCGATGACGGATGCCGGTAACGCAGAACGGCTCAAAGCACAGTACGGCGATGTGATCCGGTACTGTGCGACGTATAACTCGTGGTATCTCTGGAACGGCAACGTCTGGATCCGGGACGACGCCGGGAAGATGCTGATCATTGCCACCACTGTTGCCCGGTCAATTCACCGGGAAGCCGCTGATGCAATGACCCCGGACCGGTCACGGGCACTCTCCCGTTGGGCGATCTATTCCGAGAGCCTGCACGCACGAAAAGCAATGATCGATTCCGCAGCCCCGCATATACCGGTCGTTCCCGGCGAG
>JAQTSH010000221.1 GCA_028711405.1 Methanoregula sp. | reverse complement strand
GCAGTTCGCGCCGGACACCCGTCTCCGTAGTATCATACCCGCCGAGCCGGTGGAGGATCTCCCGGAACTCCTGCGATGAGATTGCATCGCAGAGCGCCACCACTCTCGGATCGGTAAGATGGGTCTGGCGGATGGCGATCTCGTACCGCTCCGATGCCACCGGGACGAACCTGAGCCCGAGTGCATGTGCCGCGCTATAGACACACATCCCGATATCAGCTTCCCCGGATTTTACCGCAAGGGCGACGGCTAGGTGCGTCGTCACCTCCCGCTCGTATCCCCGGATGGTTGAGGGGTCGATCCCCTTTTTGCGCAGTTCGTGATCGAGCAGCATCCGGGTGCCGGATCCCCGCTGCCGGTTGATGAACTGGTGGTCGGGGATATCGTTAAACTCAAGCCCGGTCTTTGAGACGATGCCCTGCTGGCGTTCAGCAACGCAGAGGAGCACCAGTTTTTCTTTTGGCAGGAATTTTGTTAAGTACTGGATATTGTAACTACCGTCATCAGCCAGGAGATGGGTCGGCGCCGCGTGGCACTCATCTTTTGTCAATGCCATGATGCCGCCCATACTCCCGACATGCGTCGAGTGGAGTGCGATCCCCTGCTTCTGGAGCATGTCAGCGAGATAGTCAAGCACCGGGTCATGGCTCCCGGTGACGAGGAGTGCCTGTTCTGCCTCTGCCCGGGTACCAGAGAGCGTAGCAGGCACCAGTTCCCCTGCTTCGTATCCTTCGCTGCCTGACGGTATTTTGAGGATCGCGTTTGCACGGACAGCGCTCATCTGGACGCCGGCACCGCGTGACTGGGGTGAGACCACCCAGTGGTCCCCCACCCTGCCGATTGACGAGAGAACAAACTCGTCGCTTCCTACATCCTTTGAGATCGTGCGAGTGAGCCGGGCATCGATCTGGTCAGGCACCGGTACCGGAAGACCGTACTGGCTCATGAGGGGCATGACCAGTTCCCGGAGGACGGTGAGCGCGGACAGGGGATATCCCGGCATCCCGATGACAGGTTTTCCCGCGATCCTTCCGATGATCACCGGCTTGCCCGGCTTGATCGCGACCCCGTGGATCAGTACTGTACCCAGTTCCGCGATTACGTCAGCAGTATAGTCGCGGGTGCCCGCCGATGAACCGGCAGAGATGATCACGACCTCGTTCTCCTGGATTGCCTGCTGGACGGTCTTTTTTATCAGGGCAGGGTCGTCTTTTACCATCGGGTACCTGGTGCAGGTGGCGCCGATCTCCTCAAGCATCGCAGCTGCCATCACCGTGTTGCTCTCCACCACCTGACCGGGCGCCGGGCGTGTCCCGTGCGGGACAAGTTCGCTTCCCGTCGGGATGAGCCCCACCCGCACGGTCCGCAGGTCAAGGCTCGTGATGCCATACGCAGCAAGTGCACCGATCTCGGGATACCGTATCCGGTGGCATGACGGAAGCGCCATCTCCGACTCGCCGATATCTTCTCCTGCCGGTCTGACATGCTGCCACGGGCTCGCCGATTTACGGATCGTGAACCGTTCAGCATCAACATGTACGTCCTCGATCATGATCACCGCATCATAGTCGGGAGGCACGACATTGCCGGTGTTCACCCGTACTGCCCGTGCAAGGGTGACCGGGTGCTGCTCTCCTGCTCCTGCTGTATCAGCGCTCACAACTGCGATCCCGTCCATCGCGGCAAGGTGCACCTCCGGCACCGAGTACCGGGCGAAGATGGGCTCTGCCGTAATCCTGCCGACAGCGGAGGGAAGAGGTACAGTCTCGCGCGATGGTATGCAGGTGAACCCGGTTCGGAGCAGGTCGAGCGCTGCACCGAGCGAGACCACATTCAGGTACCGCTTTACCACAGGTACACCTCCACGGTTGTACCGGTTTCCAGTCCCTCGCTCTCTGCCGGAACCCGGATAACGCCATCGCTCCTGACAAGCGTGTTTAAAAGCCCTGATTTACCGAATAACGGGGTTGCGATGCCGTCTTTGAGGGAGACTCTCACATAGTCTTCCCTTCCCTTTGCTGAAGGCACGTTCAGGGCAAGTGTTGCCGGAACCATGATGACAGCAGCACTGGTAAGACCCGTCATACCGTCAAGCAGGTGCCTGCCGATCACACAGAGCACGACAAACGCCGATGCGGGATGACCCGGCAGCCCGAGGACCGGGACTTTCCCACACCGCCCGATGATGGTGGGCTTACCCGGTGCAATTGCCACACCGTGAACCAGCACCTGCCCCTGCTCTGCAATAACTGCCGCCGCCATATCCCGGTCGTCTTTCGAACTCCCGCCGGATATGATGACCGCGTCGCACTCGCTGACCGCACGGGCGAGGGCTGCGCGGAATATGTCCCGGTCATCCTGGATGATACCGTACGTGACCGGGACGCATCCATGATCCTGAACGTAGGCGGCGATGGCATAGGTGTTGACATCCCGTACCTGCCCGGTGCGGGGGCGCTCGTTTACCGTGACCAGTTCATTTCCTGTTGAGATGATCCCGATGCGGGGCTGACGGGTGACTGGCACCTGCACGCACCCGACAGCAGCGAGCAGACCGGTGTCCTGCGCAAAGAGTCGCCGTCCTGCCATGAGCACGATCCCGCCCTGCGCAAAATCTTCGTTATAAAACAGCACGTTCTCGCCATGAGACACTGGTTTTTTTACGAGCACCTGGTCCCCGAAGAGTTCTGTCTGCTCCACCATCACGACAGCATCAGCGCCCTCCGGCAGGATCCCCCCGGTCGGGACATACATGCACTCAGCAGCGCCTACCGGATGATCCGTGGTCGCACCCATCGCAATCCTTCCCCGTGATGTAAACAGCGCCGGGATCGCATCGCCCGCGCCAGTGGTGTCCGCTGCCCGCACCGCGTACCCGTCCACGACCGAACGGGTGAACCCCGGAATATCCACATCTGCCCGGACATCTGATGCGAGCACCCGGTGGAATGATTCATGAATTGGCACCCGTTCCGACTGCCGCCGCTCCGCGAGTTGCCGCAAAGTGGCTATCGCCTCAGTGACCGGAACTACGTGTAAAAAAAGACTCATTTGAAGCAGCCCAACTGGCAGCCACGGATCTTTACTCCGTGCGAATTACAATAGGCACTGATCGTTTTTTTGGAAATCTTGTGTTTCGCTGCCATTCCAAATGCCTGCGGGCACGTGATCTCCTTTTCTATTCCTTCTTCTTTGAAGATCTTCTCGATCTGTTCAACATTTTCAATTTTTTCGGTCTTTTCACTCTTTTCTTTCTTTGTACTATCCATGGTAACACTATGCTGTTTATTTCTTCATAGTGTTTATGATAGTGCCTGTAAACCCGCTGCACGGGAATCCAGCATGAAAATCGGCAAGCCGATTTTCAAAATGGCTTACTGGATGCTCACATTGGTGTGTTTTATTCGTAGCAGAAGTCAATATACGACTAATGAAAGTTGCCCTGATCAACTCCCGGATCGATCCCGCCGGGCGAAACATCCGCCACCACATCGAACGACTCCTGGCAGAAACTCCGGAGGATCTCCGGGCACGGGGGCGCTCGTACGAACTCTTTGACGTGGAGGGCAGGCTCATCCACGCTGAAGGTGTTGACAAAGAGATCGATGCCGATGTGGTCATCTTTCTCTCGCGGCATTCGAGCGTGAACCCGACACCCGTCCTCACGGTGCATGTGACCGGGAATTTCGGGAATGCGGAACTGGGGGGCACCCCGCGGACCCTTGCCCCCGCCGCACCTGCGATGATGCAGGCAACCCTGCGGGCGCTTGCCCGGCACTGCCCGGATGGGTACAGGGTCTCGTACGAGGTCACCCATCACGGACCCACGGGTCTTACCCACCCCTCGTTCTTTGTCGAAATCGGGAGCACGGAGAATGAATGGAATGATCCGGTTGCCGGGCGG
>JAQTSH010000220.1 GCA_028711405.1 Methanoregula sp. | reverse complement strand
AAGGATTTTTGTGTTACACGGTTCAACCACGCATTCGAGAAGTTGACCGGGCTGACTGAACAGGAAGTGATCGGGCAACCGGTCGAGTTGTTCCTTCCGGAGGACATGCGGGAAGCAGGAAAAGCCCTGATCAGAAAAACCCTTGCGGGGGAACGGTGGGAGGCGGTCGATATCCCGATCACCGCCGCTGATGGCACCACCCATACCCTGCTCTGGAACTCGGTAAATGTCCTGACATCGGGCGCCGAACTGGTCTCGACCGTCGCCCAGGGGATCGATATCACCCGGCGCAAAGAAGCAGAAGAGGCACTTGCCGCGAGCGAACAGAAATACATCGATCTCGTCAAACAGATCCCGGACCTCATCTTCCGGATGGACCCCGAAGGAAAGATCTCCTATTGCAGCCCGAGCGTGACTGCCATGCTCGGCTATGACCCGGAAGAGATTATCGGGCTACAATCCGGTGACCTTCTCATACCAGAAGACCGTGAAGAGTTCTACCGGGTGTTCCAGGACACGATCCTTGCGAACCGTCCGTTCTCGGGGCTCGAGATCCGGTTTCCGACCGCCACCGGGCAGATACGGGACGCGGAGATCCATGGGGTTCCCATCTTTTCAGAATCCGGTACACTGTCCGGGTGGCAGGGTGTAATGAGGGACATCACCGATCGGAGAACTGCCGAGAACCAGGTCCGGGAGTACCAGGAGACGCTCGAACAGCGGGTACGGGATCGTACCGCCCAACTCTCCGCAACGAACCTGAAACTCAAAAAGGAGATCGATGACCGGATCAAGATCCAGAAGAAACTGACTATCTCTGCCACAGAAAAAGATCTGTTGCTCCGGGAAGTCCATCACCGGGTGAAGAACAACCTCCAGCTGATCATCGGGCTTATCGATATGACAAAGACACGGGCGCACGAACCGGCAGTTCTTTCCACCCTGACCGATATCATGGCAAAGGTGCAGACGATGGGCATCGTCCACACGCGGTTGTACGAGAGCAAACGGTTCGACCGGGTCAATATGAAACAGCAGGTGCAGGATCTTGTGACGATGATCTCGGGATTCTATGATCACGAACACCATGATATTACGACTAACATCGACTGCGCTGATATCTATCTCCCGGTGGATCTTGCTATTCCCTGCGCTCTGGCGATGAACGAGATCGTCTCCAATATCCACAAGCATGCCTTCCGCGGGAGGAGAACCGGGCTCGTTGAGATCTCATCTGCGGTAAAAGGGGACATGATCCGGTTTATCGTCCGGGACAACGGTGTCGGACTGCCATCAGGGTTCGATATCGAGAAGAGCAACCGTCTGGGACTGAAGCTGATGAGAACGCTCGTTGAACAGCAGTTGCACGGCAACGTGCAGATCACAAGCAGGAACGGAACTGAAGTGGTGATAGAATTTTGTATCAGGCAGGGGGAGGAGTATGGCGCGGGTACTGGTAGTTGATGACGAAGCGATCATCACGATGCAGCTCGAGGAGCGCATGAGTGCTCTTGGGCATAAAGTTGTCGGAATGGCGTCATCCGGGGACGATGCCATCACCAAGGCACGGGGAGCGAAACCGGATATAGTGCTGATGGATATTGTGATGCCGGGTAAGACCAATGGTATCGCTGCTGCAAAGGTGATCCATGAAGAACTGGATATTCCGGTCATCTTCATCACCTCCTATGCCGACGATAAAATTATCCAGGAAGTAAAGAAGGTCAACCCGTACGGGTATATCGTCAAACCGTTCAATGAGCTTGAGCTCAAGGCAACGGTAGAACTGGCACTCTTCCGGAAGAAGACCGAGGATGCGGATCCGGCAAAACGGCGACGGGTAAAAGGGGCGATGCCGGATCCGACCGGAGATGACCCCGGCAGTCCCGGAGAACCGGAATCCGCCATCCCGCTGGAGAGCAAGACCGTTTTATTAAACAACTTCTACCAGGGTCTGATCCTCGTCCTGTATACCCCCCCGCAGACCAACGAAGCGATCTATAAAACCTCCATCGAGTACGGGCTCGCAAACGGGCACCGGATCTTCTTTGCCTATCACCAGTCCCGGATCCCGAAGTACTTCAACAAGGAGATCGTGAGCGGCGTGATCATCCCGCACCGGATGAAACGGGGGGAACTACAGGAGGTCATTCCCGCGCTCGAAACGCACCGGGCAAAGTCGCGGACTTCTGGCGAGCCTAATGCCTGGCAGATCCTCATCGACTTCTCAGATCCCGATGACCTGATGCAAGTCAGTACGATCATCACGCACATTCTCGCGATGGCACCGGAAGGCTCGAAGGTATCAGGGCTCATCGCGTTGAACATCGAGCACCTGACCCGTGAGCAGATCGAGTCGGTCTCCCGCGGCATCTCAAAAGTGATCGTCTCAACCGGTGACGAGACCTCGATCTCGATCGCGAACCATTCCTACCCGCTCGAATCGATGTCGGTTGTCCCGCAGGCGATGGTCGATGAGATCGTACGAAAATCCTTAGAACCGCTCGTCCTCTCGATCCTGAACCGTCCCCTGTCCGGCTATGACATCGTTCACGAGATCCACAGCCGGCACAATGTGCTCATCCCGCAGTCCCGGATCTACGCGATCCTGTACGATCTCGAGAAGCAGGGGATCCTTGACGTGAAGACCTCCGGTAAATCAAAATTGTATGTCCCGACCGAGCGGGGGAAAGCATATATCCGCCAGAAAGTGAACGAGTTCAAGTATACATTCCAGCATATTTTTGGAGGTGTGGCAGATGAAGGTGAAGGTATCCGCAGCGCGAAATAAGGATGTCGGGCGGGGGATCGGCAGGATCGATCCCCTGACCATGGAGGAGCTCAGCGTTGGTGTCGGAGACATCATCGAGATTGTCGGAAAGAGGACTACCTGTGTCAAAGTGATGCCTGCGTTTCCTGAAGACCGGGGAAAGGGCACGGTCCAGGTGGACGGTATCGTGCGGAAAAATGCTGCGGTCAGCATCAACGAGACCGTGGAGATCAAAGGGATCACCATCCCCCCGGTGGAGCATGTCGTCCTCCAACCGCTCGACCGGTTCCTGCAAAAAGAGGTGGACAGCCGGCTCTTTGAGGGCATACCGGTCACGAAGGGTGACCAGGTCCGCCTCACCATGTTCGGCAAGAAGTTCGATTTTATCATCTGTGATGCCGTGCCGGAGATTGGGCTTGTCTCACGGACGACTGCCGTAAAAATCCATGGAAAGAAGATCCCGGGAAAGGAGCGGGAGACAAAAAAGAGCTTCATCTCGTACGAGGATATCGGCGGTTTGAAAGGGCAGGTGGACAAGATCCGGGAGATGATCGAACTGCCCCTGAAATACCCGGAGATCTTCGAGCGGATTGGCATCGATCCCCCTCGTGGCGTCCTCCTCTACGGACCGCCGGGCACAGGCAAGACCCTCATCGCGAAAGCGGCGGCGCAGGAGACTGATGCGTACCTGATCTTCATCTCCGGTCCCGAGATCGTCGGGAAATATTATGGCGAGTCGGAAGCCCGGTTGCGGGAAGTCTTTGCAGAAGCCCAGAAGAATGCGCCTGCGATCGTCTTCATTGACGAGATCGATGCGATTGCCCCGAAGCGCGAGGATGTCGGCGGCGACAAGCAGGTCGAGCGGCGGATTGTCGCCCAGCTCCTCTCGATCATGGACGGGTTGAAAGACCGGGGGCAGGTGATCGTGATCGCAACGACGAACATCCCGAACTCGCTCGATCCTGCTCTCAGGCGACCCGGGCGGTTCGACCGGGAAATTATGATCCCAATCCCGGACCGGGACGGGCGGCGGGAGATCATCGAGATCCACACGCGGGGGATGCCCATTGCCGCAGATGTTGATCTTGACGAACTGGCGAACATCACGCACGGGTATGTCGGGGCGGATCTCGCAGCGCTC
>JAQTSH010000219.1 GCA_028711405.1 Methanoregula sp. | reverse complement strand
TGATGGCTTCATTGTAGGATTTTACTGCGGAACGATAGGACCCGGTCGACTTGAATGCATCGAGCGACGAGGGACTTGGTGATACAGAGTAGTCCGGCGTGTTCGCGGTCAGGGATTTATATTGTTCGCGCATCTGTTGCATCTCGATAATGGATAATGCAAGATACGCATCCCCCTTCTTAATCCATACATGGGCATTTTTAGGGGTCATGGACAATGCGTTGTCATAGTACTCGATTGACGTCTGGTACTTCCCGCGGGCATACATAAAGTCCCCGGTCATGATCACCGGTGTCGTATCATTTGGTGCGGTAAGGATCGTATAATTGAGCCAGGCTTCAGCCTCATCGTATCTCCCGCTCGCGATCAGGTAGTTCGCTTTTTCGATCATGATTTCGGTATCATTTGGTGCATATGAAAGTGCCATATCATAGTCCGGACGTGGCAGGACAGGATTTTGAATGTCCGGCATCACGCTCGCTGCGACCGTCAGGCTGTGAGCTGTCAGGTGAGGGGACAGCACCGGCAGGCTGACTGCCACGACCAGAAGTACGAGCATGAGAATCTCCACGCCAAAAAAGACGCTTCTCTTTTTCCTGGGTCGTAATAATTGCTCCACCTGGTGTGCTGTCCGGTAGGCATCCGCAATGGCGATGACCCAGATGAGAAGGATCACAATCCAGGGATTGACAGGAATGTATTGAGGGAGGACAAAGTAGGCAGCGATCGTAAGTGCGACGAATCCCAGCCCTTTTATTGCATCCCCATTGTAAAATTGTCCCAGTCCGATACCAAAAACCGAGAGAATCGCTGAGATCCAGGGGTTTTGCGATGCGGTATATTCACGGGGTTGTATCTCATGTGGTGCCTGGTCTACCGGAGGATCGACAAACGTCCGGCGGCACTCAACGCAAAAATTGTCCTCCCGTACGATCTTTGCCCCACAGTACGGGCAATATTGTGTATGGACTTTGAATGCGTCCTGTGATCCCATGAGTATGAATGCATCTCTGATTTTACGGGTATCAACCTATCGAAATGTGTAGTGACCGGTCCGTTGGGGTTCTCACGAAGCAGGAATCTCACGATTACAAGTAAGATTGAATGGGGTAATGGAATTTTTCGGTGCAATTCCGTCATGATTTTATAGAGCGTAACCCAGTATTACGTGTGAAATCCGGGGATATTCTTACACTGTGCGGAGGACTTGCGGTCGTGCTGGTGATCGCATTTCTGGTAAATCCCGGTTACTATTCCGGGATACAGGCATTCATCAAACCCCCGGTTCCCACGCCTTTTCCTACTGTGACCCCAGCCTTGTTGAATCCCGACATGACTCCCATTGTTCTCGCAGTGCAGACGTTTTCACCTACGGGAACTACGGCACCGGAGGTCACCGAACGTATTCCCGATGCTGCTCCCGACCGGATCTATTATACTTCGGATCCATTCTCGTATCCACGCTACAGATTACCGGAGAACATGGGTATCTTTGGCGCGTCTGAGACACTCTATTCCGCAGAAGAGATGGTGCCGTTTGCATTTATCGAGGAGCGCCGCGGGGGTCTCACCCGCCAGTTCACCATTCCTTACCCGGTATGGGTGCTTAACATCAGCGTTACCGCCGAACGGACACCCCAATACGGAAATTTCCGGATGGTTCTTGCATATGCAGAAAATGGAACGATCATTGATGGCGGGGAGATCCTGAATAGGGGCACATCCTACCGCATGATCCAGACCTCGAACACACCGCTGTATATGATCATCTCTGTCGCAAATATCGATCTCTACCGGATCAATCTTGAGACGTCTCGAAGTTATTATGATCAATACCGCCCCCGGTAGTGGCGGGAGCATAACAGTGTTCATGGCGAGTCTGCCACAGGTGCTCATGGACATGAGATATCCATAGCAGGCATTCCATCCTCCTCATACGTTAACGGTGCGCTCACGTGCCTTTGATCACCATCAGCGTGATGTCATCGAACTGGGGTTCACCGCTCGTGAACGTCGCAACCGCACGAAGAATTTTTTCAAGAAGTGCATCGGGCGACAGGATATAGTTCTCGCGTATGAGGGTTCTCAACCGTTCCTCGCCGAACATATCGAGCTTGTGATCGGTCGCTTCGGTCACCCCGTCCGTATACATGACCACTACATCCCCGGCACCAATCCCAATCGTCCGCGACGTATACTTCCGGTGTTCCTCCGCGCCAAGGGCGATACCCGTTGGCTCCAGTTCCTCAATCGATCCGTCAAGGCTCCGGTACACGATTGGGGGATTGTGCCCGGCGTTGACATAGGAAAGGGTCCTGTCTCGCCCGGAGAGAGTGCCATAGAAGAGCGTGACAAACATGCCGGCTTTTGAATCCTGCGTGATCACGTTGTTCGCATCCTCGATCGTCTTTGCCGGATCATGATGCCAGAGCGCATTGACTCGGACGACGATCCGGGACAGCGCCATGAAGAGCGCTGCCGGGACACCCTTCCCGGACACGTCAGCGATCAGGATGCCAAGCGTGCTCCCTTCGAGCGGGATCACTTCGAACGGGATCACATCAAAGAAGTCGCCCCCGACTTCCTTTGCCATCACGCTCCGTGCGGCGATCTCAAATCCTGTCACCTGCGGGAGGATATCCGGGAGGAAACTCCGCTGGATGTCCGCTGCAATGTGGAGTTCGGCTTTCGATCGCGCCATCCGCTCTTCCATCTCCCGGCGATCCGTGATGTCCCGGATCGTCTCGATCGCGCCCGTAATATTCCCGTCCGGATCATACAGCGCGCTCGCTTTCGCCCAGAAATACGCCCCTCTCCCCTGGAACGTCGGGATATGGATATCGACAACGAGCGTCTTTCCCGTTCGCTGGATCGAGTGGTAACGCTTCTCGATCTCGCTGTCCGGCATGAAGACGAGGTTTGCCAGCATCGGTTTGCGTTCATCGTAGAACGGTAGCGCATACTCGTAGTCCCCATGACCCATGACATCTGCTGCCGGAACTCCTGTCATCTCTTCCATCGCACGGTTCCACGCGATTATAGTCCCTGCTGTATCGATCACGAACGTTGCATCTGGCAGAAAGTTGATGATCTCCGCAAGACGTTTATGGGTCTGTTCCATCTCGATTTCGGCGAGTTTCCGGTCTGTGATCTCCCGGATCGTCTCGATCGCGCCTGTGATGTTCCCCTCCGGGTCATACAGCGCACTCGCTTTCGCCCAGAAATACGCGCCTCTGCCCTGGAACGTCGGGATATGGATATCGACGACGAGCGTCTTTCCCGTCCGCTGGATCGAGTGGTAACGCTTCTCGATCTCGCTGTCCGGCATGAAGACGAGGTTCGCAAGCATCGGTTTGCGCTCATTATAGAACGGCAGTGCATACTCGTAGTCCCCGCGACCCATGACCTCTTCTGCCGGCACTCCCGTCATCTCCTCCATCGCACGGTTCCACGCGATTACAGTCCCTGCCGTATCGATCACGAACGTTGCATCTGGCAGAAAGTTGATAATCTCCGCAAGACGTTTATGGGTCTGTTCCATCTCGATTTCGGCGAGTTTCCGGTCCGTGATCTCCCGGATCGTCTCGATCGCGCCTGTGATGTTCCCCTCCGGGTCATACAGCGCACTCGCTTTCGCCCAGAAATACGCGCCTCTGCCCTGGAACGTCGGGATGTGGATATCGACAACGAGCGTCTTTCCCGTTCGCTGGATCGAGTGGTAACGCTTCTCGATCTCGCTGTCCGGCATGAAGACAAGGTTCGCAAGCATCGGTTTGCGCTCATTGTAGAACGGCAGCGCATACTCGTAGTCCCCGCGACCCATGACCTCTTCTGCCGGCACTCCCGTCATCTCCTCCATCGCACGGTTCCAGGCGATGACGGTTCCAGCCGTGTCGATCACGAACGTTGCAT
>JAQTSH010000012.1:4191-16400 GCA_028711405.1 Methanoregula sp. | reverse complement strand
AGAAAGGCTCCCTCATCATCGACATAGAGAACCCGGATTTTCTCTGTCATCACTCACTCGCTCCCTTCGTCCTCCACATCCCCTTTGGCACGGTGATCTCGAACCGGGCGCCTTTACCCGGTACGCCATTTTCCGTGATCGTGATGCCGGTGATAGCCAGAATCTCACGGGAGAGGAACAGCCCGAGCCCGGTGTTCTTCCCGAAGCCCCGGGTGAAAAGCCGCTTTTTGTCTTCCGCTGTAATACCCACACCGTCATCCTCGCAGACAATAAGAAGGCTCGTATCCCTCTCGTGTGATGAGATCCGGATTGTCGTCAGTTTCTCACCCCCGTAACGGAGTGCGTTGTCAATCAGGTTATAGAAGACCTTCTCGAAAAGCCGGTCAGCAAAGACTTCCGGATTTTGGGGATCGACTTCGACATGGACATCCCGCATCGGCAGACCGGCAACCGCTTTTCTGATACATTCGTTCGCGTTCTGCCATTCGGGAGATGCGGCACCCAGTTCCTGGTAGTCTTTCGTGAACGTGATCTGGTGCTCGATGGTATTCGCTGCCTGCTCCTCTTTTTTCATGTACTCGATGAGGATTGTCGGATTGTTTATCACCTCATGCGAAAGTTCGAGATATCCTTTCAGCGCCATCAACTGGTTGAGGATATCGTGCCGGGTGATAGATGAGAGCAGGTTCAACTGTTTGTTTGCCCGCCGTATCGCCTCCTCTGCGAGTTTTCGTTCGGTAATATCAAGGAATGTTCCGATTAAACCACCAATAGATCCATCATTATTGTAGAACGGAGCCTTGTAGAAGATCACGTCATGACGGGAACCATCAGCAAACCGGATCTGCGTTTCGTATTTATGGGGAACCGGATTATCAAAAACCGTCCTGTCAGCCGCTGTGTACCCGTCAGCAAGATCCGCCGGGAAGAGATCATACGCGGTTTTCCCTATCAGTTCATTGAGGAAAACGCCGGTATATTTCTCAAACGGAGGGTTGCACCCGAGATATTTTCCTTGTGTATCCTTATAGAACAACGGGACCGGAAGAGTATCGATAAGAGTTGCAAGGAACCGGGAATATTCCCCGACCTGCTGCTCAGCCCGTTTGCGTTCGGTAATATCCACGCCCTGTGCGATTGTAGAGATTGTCCTGCCTTCAGGGTCAAGGACGTTTGCCGAATTCCAGAGTACCGTTCGAATGATCCCCTCTTTCGTCAGGATCGGGATCTCAACCGTTTCCCATCGTTCGCCAATGAATGCCTTCTGGATTAATGCCATTGAAGTCTGGCGGGTTTCGCCCGGGAAGAGGATGTCCAGCGTCTTTTCCAGCACTTCCTCCTGACTTCTGCCGGTCAGGTCTTCAAACGCATGGTTGAACCGGGTGATATGGAATCCGGGATCCCACGTGATGATCGGGGCATTGGCGTGGTCAAACAGGTTGTTGAGGTACGCATTCGTCTCCCGCAACGCATCCTCTGCCAGTTTCCGGGCGGTGATATTGTCAAAGATCGCAACAAAAAAGCCCTTCTCAGGGCTGTAGACCGATACTGACAGCCATTCGTTTAACGGTTTGAGATACGTGGTGAACCGCGCTGGAACTCCGTTCGATGCCACCATCCCGTAGATCGCGAATAACTCCGGGTTCGAATCTTTAATACCGGGGATCACCTCGGTGACCCGTTTGCCTTCGACACCCACAAGTCCTGTCAACTGGCTGAATGCCTCGTTCACTTCAATATAGATAAAATCCGCCGGCTTGTCATTTTCATAGAGCATCCGGCAGAAAGCAAAACCGTCGAGCATGTTAGTAAAGAGTGAGTGGTACCGCTGCTCGCTCTCCCGGAGCGCCTGTTCAGCCTCCCTGCGCTCTTCAATCTCATTTTCCAAATCCTGTTTCGATGCCGTTACCCCCTTGAGGTTTGCCGTCATCTGGTTAAATGCCCCGGACAACTCGCCAATTTCATCGTCATGATCGGTATCGATCCGGAAATCAAGGTTCCCCTTCCCGATGATCTTTGTGCCGTCATATAAGGCAGATATCGACCGTAGTATGCGCCGTTTGATGAAAACATAATTCGAAATAAGGAAAATCAAGACGATTCCCATCAAAAGAAAGACAAGAACTGCGTTGATGCGCTGGACCTGGTCCGCTTCCTCGTGCAGCAACTGCGACAGGCTTGATGCATCAAAGATCATCGCCTGGTTCTGTACGATGAACCGGCTCCACGCGACATCGATAAGTTCCGGGTCAACCGGTTGTCCCGGTGTCGCCTTCGCCGCCTCGATTGCGGCAACGGACTGCGTGTACACATCATGCAGCCGGGCTTTGTTTGCGATGATGCTATCAACAAGCACCTGCTGGTCCGGCTGGTCGACAGAAAGCCGGGAAATATCATCGGAAAGCCCGGTAAACCTTGACTCCCACTGGATGTTCTGCCGCACTTCTTCCGGGTGGAACAGGTAATCGTTCGATAAGTAACTGAGTTCATACGCGCCCCGCACGATATCCTGCGCAATCTCCTGCTGCTGCCCGAGTCTGTTGACCTCGTTGTAAGTATAGAGAAGCGATGCACTGGTCAGGACAAAGATGATACAGAAGACAAGAGTCGAGAGCGTAAACTGGGTCTTGATCTTCATTGTTGTGCACTCACCGGATGATAGTTGCTGATTCTGGTTTCACGGTGTCCAGTCCCTGCCGGTTCAGGTAATCGAGAAACACGGGCATCGCGCTTTTCGGGGTAATATTATTGTTCATCAGCCACCGGGACTCATCTTCCATCGCGATCACCAGCGACTGGTCAAGAGAGAGGGCAAACTGGCTCTCTGTCCAGATGGTTGCCGTATATTCCGGGTCATAGTGGAGCCTGTTCCGGACGATCTCCTGTGCTTTCTCCGGGTGTCTTTCAACAAAGGTTTCTGCCTGAACAAACGAGTGCAGGAGGCGTGTAATCACTTCGGGATGAGCCTTCCCGTAATCCGGGCGGGTGACGAGGAGCCAGTAATAACTCTGACCAGCTTGTGCCGGGAAGCTCACGGCAGATGCACCCAGGTTTTTCTCCGCGGTGTAACTATAGGGCTCCCACACCGTGACGGCATCGAGGTCACCGGTAGTGATCGCATCGACGAGCTGCGGAGGAGTGCGATCGACAATCGTGACATTTGCCGGGCTGATACCGTTTAAGCTCAAAAACCGTCCGAGGTAGAACTCTGCATTCGTCCCTTTGGAGGTTCCAATCTTTTTCCCCTTTAAGTCCGTAACCGTGACGATGCCCCGGTCTTTTCGTGCGACAATGTATTCGTCTTCGGTTTTTGCGATACAGCCAACTGCGGACAGGTTTTGTCCGGAGAGGATCTTTTTGACAAAGACAAACTCGGATGCCGTAGCGATATCGACATCCCCGGCAATGAGTGCATTCACCGCGTAGAGTCCTGCGTCATATGACCGTATCGTGACATTGAGCCCGTTTGCGGCAAAATACCCCTGGTCTTCGGCGATCCAGATCAGGGTGGATGTCTGGAACGGGGATACGCCAAGCGTGACGGATTCGGGTGCTCCGGAGAACGGGGTTTCCGGATACAGAAAAACGGCGATCAGAAACCCGGTAACTGCAACAACGACAACGAGTACGAGAATTATGTTCCAGGTTTTTTGCATGTTCCCCCTCAACACCCATTCAAACATTTACATTTTCGTATCCTTTTGTCCCCGGTCAGGGATGTGTACAGTTCCAGTTCTTTTTATTCCGGGTATCCATGCGATTCGTTTCATCCTCACAAGCGCTGCGGGCATTCATCATGCACCTGTAAACCGGTACATCCCTTTCGGCACCGTAATCTCAAACCGTGCTCCCTTCCCCGGTTCACCATTTTCGATAATGGTTATGCCGGACATGTCAAGAAATTCCCGGACAAAGAATAGCCCGAATTTCCCCACGCCACCCACAACCCGGTCAAATATCTGGTTTTTTTGTTCGGGCAAAATTCCAATCCCATCATCCTCACAGATTACTATAAGACCATCCGGTGTTTCCCGGCAGCTAAAGGACATACGGGTGAATGATTTACTGTGTTTCACCGTATTGTCAATCAGGTTGTAAAATACCCGGTCAATCAGAGGATCGGAATAGATCTCAAGTCCGTGGAGATCAATATCTAATAGAAAGTCTGGTTTCCCGCTTATAAGCGACGCCTGCATACGGATTCCTGGCTCCAGGGGAATCCACCGAAGCTGGTCCACTCCCATCTGCTGGTACTCTTTTGTATTTTTGATGAGACGATGGATCGATTCCAGAACATCTTCCTCTTTTTCGAGAAAGATTATCTGTTGATGTTCACGGACATTTTCTTTATTAATTTCAACATATCCCCGCAATGCCGTCACTTTGTTCTGGATATCCTGGAAGGTCACATCTGTCATCAGAGCAAGTTTCCGGTTCGCGAGATTGATCTGGTCCTCTGCCCGCTTACGTTCGGTAATATCTTCGGATATTCCCAGCAGATATCGAGGTAGTCCCTTTTCATCCATAAGGGGGATTTTCTTGGTGTGGAGTATTCGCGCTCCCATATTCCGGGTCTGAATTCTCTCATCAGGAATGTCCTTTAATGTATGTGCGTGAAGGACTTCCCTGTCATTTTCGATGAAATTATCAGCCTGCTCTTTTGGGAAGAAATCATAATCATTTTTTCCCAACAGTTCTTCCCGTGAATACCCGAGGAGGTCTTCACCCGCCTTATTGAACCGCACAAACCGGAGATTCTCTGCATCCTTTACAAATATCATGTCGGGGATTTGTTCCACGATATTATCAAGGAACTGCTCGCTCTCCCGGAGGGCTGATTCTGCCCGTGCGCGCGCGGTAATGTCCTCAAATACGGTGGCAAACTGTCCTTTTTTCGGGGAATATACCGAGATCATAAAATGTTTTTCCATGGGTGGAAAAAACGTTTCAAAGATTTTCGCCTGCCCGGACGATGCGACAAGTGCATAGATGTTAAGATACGGGGGTTCGCTTACCCTATACACATCACAACTCAGCTTCCCGATAACATCCTTGCGATGAATATTCAGGAGATTTTCAAATGCGGCATTCACATCGAGAATGCGGTATTCGGTTGCCTGCCCGTTTCCATCCAGAATTATCTCATGGAGCGCGTGCCCTTCAATCATATTGTCAAAGAGCGAGTGGAAACGCTGCTCACTCTCCCGCAGCTCCTCTTCCACCCGTTTCCGCTCCGCAATATTCTGCCATTCCCTAAGTGCACGTTCAGCAATGTGGGGCAGGTACTTGAACATGAATTCGGATTTGACAATGTAATCGATCGCCCCGGATTTCAGCATATCCACGGCAAGCTTCTCGTTCCCGTGGCTTGTCATGATAACAAGCGGCATTGTTACGTGTCCGTCTTTTCGTGGAAGGATATCGATACCTTTGCCGTCAGGAAGGAGCCAGTCTGCAATGATCAGATCGGGGGGGTCCTGTGCAAGAATCGCTCTCGCATCCTGAACGGTTTGTGCAAATGTTACCCTGTACATTCCGGATGCCAGCTGAAAACCTCGCCTGATGAGATCGATATGCGCTTCATCATCCTCAAGCACGAGGACATGGTAGGATTTTTTATCTGCTGCCATATTCCGGGCGTCGTGGGTATCATTCATGGGAGGAGTACTCAGTCGATGTGTGGTTTCGAATTCCAGCCAAGCCAGTAGAACCCGAGGTCGTCCATCAGTTTTGTGAATGTTTTAAAGTCGAGAGGTTTTACGATGTAACTGTTCGCGTGGTAATCATAGGATTTGGCGATGTCGCTTTCCGCACTGGAACTCGTCAGAATAACAACAGGTATCCGCTGAAGGTTGGGGGTGTCCTTGATAATTTTGAGCACTTCCAGCCCGTCAATGCGGGGGAGCCGTAGGTCCAGCAGGATCAGGTTTGGGAGCGGAGATGATTTTATTGTTTCAAAAGCGCCGCGACGGAAAAGATAGTCAATAGCCGCCTCTCCATCGGAAACATGGTGAATTTTATTTGCCACCCGCTGGTCCTTCATGCCCCGTATCACCAGTTCGGCATGATCTTCATTATCTTCCACAAGCAGGATATGAAGAGGTTCCCCGTTCAGTTTCACCATGGGTATCACTCATCTCTCTTTCCCTTTTTTGGGATATATATACATTTACTTTCTGTTACAGGGAGGGTGAACGAGAATGTGCTGCCCAATCCCCGCCCCGGGGATTCCGCCCAGATCTTCCCGCCGTGAACTTCGATGATCCGCTTTACAATGGCAAGACCAACCCCGGTTCCCTCTGTCTTTGCGTCAAGTTTCTCGAACAGGACAAAGATTCTTTTTGTGTACGGCTCTTCGATGCCGATGCCGTTGTCTTTGACAAAAAATACCGGTTCGCGCTCGTCACACCGCATGCCGATTTCAATGGTCGGCACCGGCTGGTCGCCCCGGAATTTTATTGCGTTCTCTATGAGGTTGACCAGCACTTCGCGGATCCGGGTATGGTCAACGAACACGTCCGGGAGATCGGGAGCGATTGTCACCGTGACATCGTGCTTTCGGATAACACCTGCCAGTTGTTCTGCGGCTTCTTCTGCAATGGTGCCGAAATTGATACTTTCCGGCGGGTTTGTAATCCTTCCGATTCTTGAAAGGGTAAGCAGGTCTTCAAGAAGTCCCTGCATCTTATCCGTGGCAGAGAAAATACGCCGGATATCGCTGTCCATCTGGTCAATATCCCCTTTCTTTACGTCCTCTGCGAGCAATCCTAAAAAACCCCGGATCGTGATGATGGGACTCTTGAGATCGTGGGATACCGTGTAGGTGAACCGTTCGAGTTCGGCGTTCTTCTGCTCAAGCTCGGAAATGAGGAGTTCCCGCTGGTATTCTACCACCTTTCTGTCGGTGATATCCCTTGCAATTACCTGTATCCCCGAAATCCTGTCTTCCTTTATAATGGGGCTGGAAGTCATTTCCATAATAGCATATTCGCCGCTTTTTTTTCTGGAATGTACAGTAACCCCGCCAATATATTCTCCGGAAACACTTTTATTGACGCCTTCCCACACAGCGGTAATATCATCGGGAATTATGAAATCTTCGGGTGTTTTCCCCACGATCTCATCAGGAAGATATCCAAGAATTCTCTCAACCGATGGGGAAACATAAGTGGCTATTCCTCGTTTATTAACAAGCAGTATTAAATCAGAACTTCGTTCGGCAACACCCTTGAACAGCTCCTCACTCTCGCGGAGAGCCGCTTCGGATTCTTTCTGTGCGGTAATGTCGATGATGGTGCCTTCCGCACGATCCTCTTCGCGGTTTAACCGTGCGGAGAACTGCGCCCAGAAGGGACGCCCCGTCACATGGTTTTTAAACTGGACAATATGATCATCGATGTGTCCCTCTGTATGAAGAATACGGCTTACTTCTTTTCTGTCATCAGTATTCATATACAGGTGGACAATGTCATTTCCAATCGCATCTTCTGCTGATAAAAAACCTGCAAGGGTGGCATATCGTTCGTTACAGGCAACAACAGTGCCATCTTTTAAGCTGGTTTCAAACAGTCCCACCTGAGCATACTGGTAGAGGTTCCGGTACTTTCGTTCACTTTCCTGTAAGGCTTCCACCGCCTGCTTCTGCTCGGTAATATCTTCAATCGTACTATCAAACCAGATCTCGCCGGTTTCGGAAGTCTTCTTTGTCGCGGTGATACGTGCCCAGATAGGTTTCCCGTTGAGGGTCCTGTACCTGACTTCCATCCCCTTAATGCTCCCTTTGGCAACAATCTCGTCACTGATGAGGCGGCGCTGTTCGGGGTTAAAGTAGAGAGCACTGGGGGGAACCGCAAGTAACTGTTCCCGGCTGTCCGCTTCGAAGATCCTGATTGCCGCAGGGTTTACCTCAACTAATGAACCTTGTGATCCCGGCGTTGACCGGAGAATGCCGATATTGACATTTCCGAATAACGCCCGGTATTGCTCTTCTGCCGCTCTTCTGTGGTGTTCTGCACTATCGATGGCATTACTAAGAGATCCTGATACTTTTCCAACAACATATGTCGTGACGATGGTGACCGCAACTAAAAATAGTGCCATCGATAATGCCGAATTCAGAGTATAAACCGAGAAAAACGTCGCCTGAAGAAAACTCTGGGCAAAGATGAGGATGATGACAAGGGGAACAAATGTCCGCAGGAGATGCGCTTTTGTCGAATTACCCGTGAAATATTTAAGGGGTGCAGCATCCGGTCCAGCTGCGGTAATAAACCCTGCTCCAAGGAGGAGCAAGGTAATCGTGGATTCCGGGGCAAGGGGAAGAAACGAGGTCTCGTACAGGAACGGGATGCCATAGATATAGCTTAAAAGGAAGGTAAAACTTACGAGAACGACAAAAATACCGAGGATGCCGACAGTACTCCGGGCATCCTGTATTTTCTCGTGTGAGCCAAAAACGTACACAAGGAGGAACAGCGCAAGCGATGAGGGGATCATCAGTCCCGCAGCAACCGGTGAGATAGGTGTGGTGGGATACGCAAGGATTGCATTCCCGAATTGGTACAACCATGTCTCGATTATGAATGATTGTCCCAGTAACTGGAGGGGAAATTCGATGAGTGCGAAGATGGCAATGACTACAATAACTGCGAGGATGCATGCCCGTATTCTGCCACGAAATGGTTTTTTCACCTGGAATGCAAGGATCAGACCGGATACTATCCAGATGAGTGCAGCGGAAAATGCAATGGTTTTGTAATCCGGGTAAAAAAACCGGTAAATCCCAAGGTTCCAGTAAATGCTCGCAAGTCCCAGGATGCTGATGAACACCGTGCCGGCACCAAAGACGATTGTCAATCGTTGGAAGAACAGAGTTGCTGTACCTTTTTCATCCCGTCCGGGTATACCGTCATTATCCATTTCGGGCACTGCAACCACTCTTCCTGCTATGGATATCTCTTATCGATGGGTTCCTGTGGCAACCCCGCCATGAACACTGCTATGGATATCTTGCAACCCGGTCAAAGATGGTTCTTGTACTGATATTCACATTCATATCAGTTCCCCTTCCTGGTCATCCGCCACATCCCCTTCGGTACCGTGATCTCAAACCGGGCACCTTTACCCGGTACTCCGTTCTCCGTAATCGTGATGCCGGTGATAGCCAGAATCTCACGGGAGAGAAACAACCCAAGCCCGGTATTCTTCCCGAAGCCCCGGGTGAAAAGCCGCTTTTTGTCCTCTGCGGAGATCCCCACACCGTCGTCTTCGCAGACGATCAGGAGTCCCATGTCAATCTCCAGTGAAGAGACACGGATTGTCTTCATCCCTGCACCCCCATAACGGAGTGCGTTATCGATCAGGTTGTAAAAGACCTTCTCGAAGAGCCGGTCAGCGAAAAGCTCCGGATTTTTAGGATCGACTTCGACACGGACATCCCGTATCGGCAACCCAAGAACTGCATTTTTAATGCTGGCGTTCACGCTCTGCCATTCTGGTGCTGCGACGCCCAATGCCTGGTAGTTCTTCGTGAACGTAATCTGGTCCTCTATAGTATTCGCTGCCTTCTCTTCTTTTTTTATGTACTCGATGAGAATCTTAGGATCGTCAATTATCTCATGCGATAGTTCGAGATATCCTTTGAGCGCCGTCAACTGGTTGAGAATGTCGTGCCGGGTGATACTTGAGAGAAGGTTCAACTGCTTGTTTGCCTGCCGCAACGCTTCTTCTATCCGCTTGCGCTCAGTGATATCGATGTAAGCACCGAGCACCCCGCTAATCCCACCTGATGAATCGTGCAGCGGTGTTTTACTTGTTAAGAGCCAGATTGTCCTGCCATCAGGTGTTGTCTGGGGTTCCTCAATGAGTATCCTGGGTTTGCCGGTTTCTATCACCAGTCGATCATCGGCACGGTATAATTCCGCCTGTTCATGCCATCCCATCTGGTAATCGTCTTTTCCGATCAGATCCTCCGTATTATGGAATCCTGCATCCTGTGCAAACGGTGCATTACATCCCAGGAATTTCAGGTCGCGGTCTTTCCAGAACACACGTACCGGAATTGTGTCCAGCACACTCCGGAGGATCTGCTGCGAGTTATGGAGTGCCTCTTCCATCTGTTTGCGTTCTGTGATATCCTGGTTGGCACCATGGGCTTTCATCGTCCTGCCCTCGGCATCTTTGGTAATTCCAAAACGCACAATAATATACCGCACCTCACGATCCCTACGGATAATCCGGTGCTCGATCTGCCGGGTAAAATCCGGGTCAGTGGCAGCTATTGCATTCGTTATTTCATCGGACACTACCAGCATGTCATCCGGGTGAACGAATATTCGGGCGTAAACCTCTGCCGGCATCTGATAGCCGCCTTCACGCTCTGCGGTAGTGCCATACAGAGCGTAGAACCGGTCATTGAAGGTGAAGATACCGGTGGGAACGTCTAACTCCCAGTGCGCCATGTGTGCGAGGTTCATTGCTTCTGTGAGTAGGATCTGACTCGTCCTCAGTGCCACTTCTGCCTGTTTACGATCCGAAATGTCCAGCGAGACATTAGCCATGTACTGCGGTTTTCCGGTAGCAGGGTCTGTAATCGCGAATATCATCGCATGTACATCAACCAGATTACCGGTTTTTTGATTGATATACTGGAGATCCCCTTGCCAGATGCCCTGTTCCACCAGTGCTGGCAGGACTTCTTCCTGTAATTTCCTTTTCAGATGATCAGGGATATACCGGAAGAAATCTTTACCGATGGCATCTGCCGGTAGAATGCCAAACATTCGGGCTCCTGCATCATTAAGGAAATTAATCTTTCCATCAAGTGTTGCAATACCGATAAGCTCGCGGGAGTGCCGGACTACCGAAGCAAGTTTCTGAAGTTCCATCTCCGCCCGTTTCAGTTCAGTAACATCCCGTACTACTCCCTGGAATCCAATGATAGTGCCATTTTGATCTTTTCGCGCAACTGAGGAGATGAGAGTATGAATAATCATCCCGTCCTTTTTCTTCAGGTCAACCGGATAATCCTTTGAGAATCCCAGTTCCGAAATAATTTTCCGATGAACATTTCGTTCATCGGGATGTGCATAGAGATCAGCAATGTTCACGGTCATCAGTTCTTTGCGGCTTTCGTACCCAAACAGTTCCACCGCTGAGTCGTTGAGGTCAACCCACCTGCCATCCAAAGTAGTGATAAAAACGCAGTCCCGTGAAGTAGTAAAGAAAGCCCGGTACTTTCCTTCGCTTTCCCGTAATGCACGTTCAACGCGTTTGCGTTCAGTGATATCGAGGGTAATACCCTGGTAATGCGTTACAAAACCATTGGTATCCCGCCTCACCCATGTCCGGTCTTCCGTAAAACGGATTTCCCCGGTTTTTGTAAGGATGCGGTACTCCTGGACAAACTCCATCCTTCCCTCACGGGTAAACTGTTCAACTTCCGTGCCGACCCGTGAAAGATCATCGGGGTGGATGATCGATGCATAGGGAATCCTTCCGCTGGTAAAGTCTTCAGGCAGGTAACCGAAACCGGTAAGATTTTCAGAAACGTATTCCACCGGCCATCCCGGCGCAGCTTTCCAGAGCCAGACAACTGCCGGGCTGTGGTTGATGATAACATCCAGTTCCTTGAGCTTCCCATAAGCGTCCAGGAGCGTAGATTCTGCCCGCTTCAGGTCGGTGATGTCGATAAAACTTTCAAGGAGATAGGGGTGTTTGTTGATGTATATGCGGGTTACCGATTTGAGGATGGAGATTTTTTCGCCAAGGTGCGTCAGCAATACTTTCTCGGATTTATCAACGGTCTGTTCCAGATCCGTAATCGGACATGCTCCAATCTCTGCGGGACAGATATAACGGTGGCAGACCGACCCGATGATCTCGTCTTTTTCTGCCCCGATCATTTTGGCTGCAACTGAATTGACATCGATAATCGTGTGGGTTTCCGGATCAATGATTACTACGCCGGCAATCATCGATTCAATGATCTCTTTTAACCGCCCCTCACTTTCTGTCAGGCGTATCTCCAGGATCTTGCGATCGGTTATATCCCGGTTGCTCACGCGCCGTCCCAGTGGGTTCCCGCGCGAGTCATAGATCTGCCGGCAGGAATGACTAATCCAGCGCACGGTGCCATCCCGGTGGATAATCCGAAAATCAGTGGATAATGCCTGGCGGGTTTCCCATGCGACATTGGTATGTTCCTGAAC
>JAQTSH010000012.1:0-4091 GCA_028711405.1 Methanoregula sp. | reverse complement strand
TCCGCAGCCGGATACCCGCTGATCTGCTCTGCCGCACGGTTCCATTCAAGGATCTTTCCGTATGAATCAAGCACCATCAGCCAGACGTTCGCATTGTCGATGATGCTTTTCTCGTATTCATGTGCAATGCGGTAATCCTCTTTCTTTTTTTCCAGCCGCTCCGATAGTTCAGCAACAACCACTCCGATCAGGATGAACATACCGGTACGGAGCACCGCCGTCTCGATCTCAATGGTTGAAGGATACAAATAGAACGTGGCGAGTGCGAGGTAGAAAAGAGAGAGCCCTGTGAAAACCGGGATGCCGCGCCGTTGGTAAAAATAGGCAATCAGGATGATCGGCAGGTAATAGAGGTGCATAAAAACAGTGCTGATCCCTTGGGAGAGACAGTAGAACGTGAGTGCCACTGCAACAGTCGTCACGCCCGCAATGAGGGGAGACACAAAAGATGCGGGGATCAAATCACCGGATGCAGATCGCATAGAGTATCACTAAACCGATAATCAACCGATGAGGTGATGTATGTTGTGGTTCTTAATGGCTGCCTGCTTTGGATTTTCGTGTGTGGCAAAAATCCGTTCATTGGCGTGGAAATGTGTGGAAATACATCATTGACGCGAACGTGGATTTTTTTATTGTCACTGACACCTTTTTTCATTGGACACAACAGTAAACGAACTCTGCTATCTGTACCGTTAGGAGGGAGACGTCGGAGTGAGCCCGGCACACTCAATCACTCAGTGATTTCCCGGATGAAGTTCATCCGTTTGTGGCACATCCGTCGTCCCGAACCGGTACGCGCCTTTCGGTACCGTCATAACGAACCGGACGCCTTTGCCCGGCTCACCCGCCTCCGTAATGGTGATATCCGTGATTGACAGGATCTCTTTTAACAGGAACAGCCCAAGCCCCGTATGCTTACCGAACCCTTTTTTAAACAGGTTCTTCTTGTCCTCAAGTGTAATCCCCACGCCATTATCACAATAGGTGAGAAGAAGCCCATCTGCCGTTTCCTTCACAGAAAATCCCATCCGGGTGACGTGATCGCCATGGCGAAAGGAATTTTCCACGAGCGTCACAAAGACCTTCTCCAATAGCGGTTCGGCAAAAACCTCCACACCGTCCACCGCGACTGTAACCTCTACGCCCGGCACCTGGAAGTCCCGGATGGCAGCGTTGATGGTCTCGGAGAGAACATGCCATTTCGGTGCCTGCATCCCGATATCCTGGTAGTTCCGGGCGAACTTGATCTGCCATTCGATCGCCTCAGCCGCCTGTTCTTCCTTTTTTATGTATTCCTGAACCACAGGGTCTTTCACATCTTCCTTGGAGAGTTCAAGATATGCCCGCAATCCCATGAGCTGGTTTAAAATGTCATGCCGCGTGATGCTGGCGAGGACACTGAGTTTGTTGTTTGCCTTGCACAGCGCATCCTGGGCTTTTGTCAGCTCTTCAAGTTGCCGCTCCGCCACCCCCTTCTTCTCCCGGTAAGCGTTCACCAGGTGGGTAAGATCGGTCACATCATCGATGACCACTAAAACGAGAATCCCGCTGTCATCGCGTGCGGAGATACCGGTCATGGGGATACAGGAGATCTTCAGGACACGGAGGGTTCCATCCATCGTTGCACAGGGGATCAGGTGGGGATGGAAGAGCGGCGAGAAGATGACTGCCGGTCCTCCGTCAAAGATCTGGCTGATTCGCGACAGGACAGCGGGATTTTTGAGGGACGGGAAAAGTTCCAGGATATGTGCTCCTTCGGCTTGCCCGGTGGAGATCCCGGTCCAGGTAACCATACAGGAATTCCAGAACCGAATGGTGAAATCCGCCCGCAGGACAAAGACACCTGTGGGAAGGAGATCTAAGAGGGAGAAGGTCGTATCAACAGGTGTGGGTCTGATCATCCCGCACCTTCCCGGTTACCTGTCCGGAGTATGCTCTCCACCAGGTGATCAAGCGAGCCGACCTCAAGGATGAGCAGGATATCCCCTTCGATATGTAACGCTTCGATCAAAAAATTGGTCCGTGCCAGGATCACCCATTCGTCAGCCGCAGTGGTTGATCGGCGTTCCGCGATGGAAGCGAAGGATCCTTCAGTATAGCAGGGGATGGAATACGTGAGGCGTTCTCCGAGCACATTGGCAATTGATCCCATGACCCCATTGATGATGATGTTTCCCACTTCTTTGAGCGCTTCGACCCGCATCGCATCGAGATCCGGACTTTCTTCCTTCTCCCCGGTCAGTACCATGACAAGCAAGATCGCACTCTCCGGGGGAAAGACGACAGCGGTGATGCCGGACAAGGTCCCGTTAAAATCGAGCGTGACGGCGGAGAGCACATCGCCCGGCAGGATTGATTTCTCGGCGGAGAGGATGTCAGCAAAAGGGACGAGGGTGATTGTGGGGATCTGGAGCCGTATAGGGGAACCGGTCATCTGGTTCAGCTGCCCGGCTGCCTTTCCGACGCCGATGTTGACCAGTTCCCGGATCGCATCGAGGGTGTCGGTATCGATGGTTTTCATCACGTTCCACCCGCAAGCGCTGTGCGGATTGCAGCGTGGAGATCCTCTTTTTTTACGGGTTTGTTGAGGAACGCTTTCGCGCCCATCCGGTGGCAGCGTTCAACCGTGGTGGTCTGGATATCGGACGTGATGACGATGACCGGCAAGGGTAGGTTTTGGGACCTGAGCTGTTCGAGTACCCAGTATCCGTCGTATTCCGGCATGAGAAGATCGGTGATCAGGATATCCGGGGCGTCTTCGATTGCCCGTTTGATGCCCACCATACCATTGTCTGCCGGGATGACCTCACATCCCATGTCGGTCAACATGCCCGACAGGATCCTGCGCTGGAACGACGAATCGTCAATAATGAGAACCTTCACCATACATCTGCCTCCAGAGGGATTTCCCGCAGTCGAATGTGCGGAGAATATTGAAAAATTCAGTCTGAAAGTAAAAATACCTATCTGAGTATTACGGGATTGTACCGGAGATGCGGTTCACCCCGGTTCATGTTTTGTCCGGTTGCCGGGTTGCCACACACCGGTACCTGTCTTTCGGCACGGTGATCTCGAACCGGGCTCCCGTGCCCGGGACGCCATTCTCCAGGATGGTGATGCCGAGGATATCCGCATCAAAGTTATTAAGAAGCACTCGGATAAGATAACTACAGGAGTGAATAATCCCGCGTGTGATGAGAAACTTGCTAAAAGTTGATTATTCCACTCATCAATCCTGAAGAAGAGAATATACGATGGATACAGTACTTTCGCGAATCGTTGATGTTATCATCCGGACATTGGACCCGGATACAATTATCCTCTTTGGCTCACGGGCATGTGGTGATGCGCACGAGAATTCTGATTTTGATATCTGCGTTTTAAAGAAGGAATATCCGCAAAGACGAACGATTGCCTGCACACTCTACCGCGCCCTGTATGGAGTTGGTGCCCCGGTCGAACTGATTATCGATACTCCTGCCACGCTAAGAAAATACAAGGATAACCCACACTTGATATACCGGGAAATTGCACGTGATGGAAAAATCATCTATGAAAAATCGCACGCTGGTTAAACAATGGCTTCTCCGTGCACGAAGTAATCTCGACCGTGCACGTGCTGGAAAGATCCGCCCCACAATTCTCTACGAAGATCTGTGCTTCGATTGCCACTAGGCTGTGGAAAAATATCTTAAAGCATTGCTTATTGCACATGATGTGGAGAGTCCACACACCCACATCATCGCCCGACTTCTGGAGACGCTGGAACAGAATAAGATTCCTGTGCCGGGCAACATAAAATTATCAGTGGATCTGACAGGATATGCAGTTCATACACGATATCCCGGTCTTTATGAACCAGTAACCGAAGACGGTTTCCGGGAAGCACTCGCAGTATCTGAGTGCGTTCACGCATGGGTACGTAAACAACTCAGGTAAGCACTTGTCCAACAGTAAATCCATGCAGCACGTATTGAGTTTCATGGCATCTGGTGAATGTGCAACGAAGAGAATTCCTGTTCGTCAAAGTACATAAGAAGAGATCCACGGATTACGCGAAGCGAGGGCAGACATCCGATGGTCTCATT
>JAQTSH010000218.1 GCA_028711405.1 Methanoregula sp. | reverse complement strand
GCGCTATGCTGGTTGCAGAACCGGATCTTACCGTCTTGCAAGACAACGATCCCATCCGTTGCCCGTTCGATGAGGTTCCGGTATTTCTCTTCGCTCTCCCTGAGGGAATTTTCTGCGCGCCGGCGTCGCACCGCGGATTCGACCTTCTTTAACAGTTCAGAGAACTGGGCTTTGGGCTGACCCCCTTTCTGGAGGTAAAAATCGGCGCCGTTCTCGAAGGCTTCAACGGCAATCTCCTCCCTCCCTTTTCCGGTAAAGATGATGAACGGGAGTGACGGGTAGTCTTTTCGTAAAATCTTCAAAAATGCGATGCCGTCCGTATCGGGCATCTGGTAATCCGAGATGATCGCTTCATAAGTGTTTTTTCTGAGGAGGTCGAGGGCTTGCAGGACAGATGTGGCAGTATCGACGTGATACTCTCCGGTACGTTCAAGAAACAGTTTTGCGATGTCCAGTAATGCCGATTCATCATCAACGTACAGTATTGAGATCATGGGTGGTGCCAGCGGGAGGGGAACTACATATCGGGGTATCTCCATCGGTTGAGCAAAGACCGGACCTTCGGGATATTGTGCCTGAACGAATATCCCTGCGGGACATCGACATCTCAGCAGTATCCGGCTTTACTCCTGTCGCGACGATTGACCTACCGGCTGAGCCCGGTGCATCACGACTTAATAACGTTCAATGGGATGTAATCGATAATTAAGTTGTAGTACGATACCTACCGGGCAACGGATTGGTCGTGTGCCAAAAAAATATCCGATCCTTCCGGTCCTGCCCGGCGGAACCGTCACCTTGAACCTTCGCACACCAGGTCAGACTTCGTCTGCGGTGTAATAGTAAAACTCGCCCCGGCTCTTCTGGTCCCGGTCTAAAAACGAATCCGGCTTGTTGATCCGGGGACGCCCGGACTGGTCCCGGCGGAACGTGACATCCAGACCGTTCAGGAACCGGTTCATTCCGTCGCGCATCGCAAACGGTCCGACCGCAGCACCAGCCCGACCCGGTTCGCCTTCAAAGACGAGCACCCTTTCGCTGATCATGTCGATCAGGTAGATGTCATGATCGATCACGAGAATACCTACACCTCGTCCTTCGGCAAGGTGCTTGATCATCCGCGTCACCTTGACCCGCTGCTCGACATCCAGATGTGCGCTGGGTTCATCAAGGACATAAAGATCCGCGTCGCGGGAGAGGCAGGCAGCGATGGAGACCCGCTGGAGTTCCCCGCCCGAGAGTGCATCGACCGGTGACTGGAGGATCGATTGAAGGGAGAGAGGTTCGATGATCTCGTGCTGGTAATATGATGTATCAAATTTCGGGGTGCACCGGCGCAGGAACATCTCGACAGAGTCGGTCGTCTCCGGTTTTATGTACTGGGGTTTGTAGGAAATTTTCAGCTGTGTACTCATCGTACCGGTATCCGGCTTCTCCTCGCCGGCAAGCAGTTTCGCGAATGTACTCTTACCCATACCATTAGCGCCAACGACTCCAAGGACTTCCCCGTTCTTTATGGTGCCACCCGATACCGTGAGATGGAACGATTCGTATCTCTTCGTCATCGCAGGAATCGTGACAAGGTCTTCGCGCTTTGAGCCTTTCGCATGCGCCCGCTTCTCGAAGACCACCGCTGTATCCCGGAACCGGACATTCTCTTCAGTAAGAAATCCCTCAAGGTACTGGTTGATCCCCACCCGTACACCTTTCGGGCGGGTGATGATCCCAAAGACCGCCGGTTTGCCATACCCCACGTGCACGGTATCGGCGAGCATGTCAAGGATGGCAAGATCGTGTTCAACGATCACCACCGGGCGCTGAGTTGCAAGGTCCCGGATCAGTTTCGCCGCCGAGATCCGCTGGTAGATGTCCAGAAACGGGGTGATCTCGTCGAAGAAGTACAGGTCGGCTTTTCGTGCAAGGCAGGCAGCGATGGCGACCCGTTGGAGTTCCCCTCCTGACAGGGTACTGATCTGGTGATCGAGGATCGCATCGAGTTTGAGCGCAGCAACAATTGCTGCGAGTTTGCCCCGTTCGTCTGTTGTTCTCAGAAGCGCTTCGGCAGTCCCGGCAAATTTCTTCGGGATGTAATCGATGTACTGAGGTTTGACCGCAATTTTCAGACTCTTTTTTGAGACGGTCTGGAGATAATCGAAGAGCTCGGTTCCCGTGTAGAGTTTCAGGATCTCGTCCCACGCCACTTCTGCATCAAAGTTGCCGAGGTTCGGGCGGAGTTGCCCGGAGAGGATCTTCACGGCAGTACTCTTCCCGATGCCATTTGCTCCCAGGATGCCTGTCACCTTCCCTTCGATGGGTATCGGGAGACCGTAGAGCGCAAACCCGTTCTTCCCGTACCGGTGTGTCGGATGATCGAGTTCCTCAGGAAGACTGACAATATCGATCGCCTCGAACGGGCATTTCTTGATACAGATACCGCATCCGACGCAGAGTTCTTCCGAGATCACTGCCTTGCCGTCCTCACCGATGATGACCGTCTCGTCACCAGTCCGTACGCGGGGACAGTAGAGGATACATTCGGTACCGCACTTCTTCGCATGGCACCGGTCTTTGTGAACAATAGCGATTCTCATGGGGATCAGGAAAAGAAGAGATCAGAGTTGTGTTGAACTCATCAGGATTGTCCAGGACATGAACCAGAACGCGAAGGTCATAAATCCCTGGTAGAACCAGTCTTTCGCACCCAGTTTTTTGTTGGTCATCCGTATCAGTACGAAGATGTGCCGCTGGATGACAACACCGGCGAGCATCAGCATGAATGCAAGAAGCCCGATATCTTTTGCCGCATATGCGCTGAGGTAGAACGATGCCACACCAATGATGATACCAATGATACAGGCAATCCCGGTCCTTTGTATCCGCTCGATATGCTCAGCCTGCTTCTCCAGTTTTGTTTTTGCCTTTTTTGAGAGTGTGATCGGCTGTTCCGCCTGTACTTCTTCGCCCATCCCGTTACACCAGTAGTCTTATTTTTTAGTGCGCAAGCCATATGTAATTTGGTGTGGTTTTTAGCGGGAGAGTTGCGCAGCGGGATGTACCGGTCGACAAAAATCGGGTTGTAATGCGCTGCCAGAATTCAATAATGACGTACTTTGCGGATGGGGTGTGAGATGGATACTGCATTTTTGGTTTGTGGTTTTTTTTGACTGGTGGTATTGCCATTCATGTATGGGGGTTGGGGAGAAGTATGTGATCGGTGGACTGCAGGAAAAATACCTCACGTTCCGCTATGCGATTGTCAATACGGTGAAGACGGCGTTTTAGTGATTCCTTTCCGCTCCCCCTTCTGAAGAATTCTTGAGCGTCAAAAAAGACTTACTCTCACCTTTCTCATCTCCCACCTCCGGATACTATGTCCCACAGTGACGGAATCATTGTATGGACAGGCACAAATAGAAACTGATGGTGCACTTATTTCATGTCTGAAATTGAAGAAATGGCAAAAAGACTACCCCCGGATCTCCGGATACAGGCAATTAATTTTATAGAATTCCTTTTAGAGCGAAAAATGCCAAAACGAAGGGTTACCCTTCGTCAGAACTGGGCAGGAGCATTGGGAGACCTAAAAAAAGAATACACTTCACTGGATCTTCAGAAAAAAGCCCTGGACTGGCGTGGCGAGTAGCACATGTATCTTATCGATACAAATATCTGGCTGGAACGTCTTCCCGATCAGGAAAAGTCTGATGAAGTGGGAGAATTCCTGTCAGCATTCCATTCCGATATGATGGGAATTACTGATTTTTCACTACACTCGATTGGTGTGATAACCTCCCGTTTGAAACGCCCGGATATTTTTACCGTTTTTGTCAATGATACCTGTATCGAAGGAGCGGTCAATATCATCTCCCTTGTCCCCGAGGATCTGGAAAAACTTGTTCATTCTATGGCGCTTTTCAATC
>JAQTSH010000217.1 GCA_028711405.1 Methanoregula sp. | reverse complement strand
TTTATTTGAGATAATAGCCGATGATCATAAAGATCAACCCAAGATAGAACATGATCCCGAAGTACTGGGAGATGCCGAGCGGGATCGCATCCAGGTGTTTCAAGTCGGGAATGAAGAGCATGACAAAGCCGATCGCAAAGAACCCGAGGCTGAACTGTTTTTTTGTTGCGCTATCCATGGTGATACTCTCTTGTAGGTTATCCTGCCACGGTAAAAAAAGGTTTTGCGTGACACTCCTGAAAACGGCAATCTGTTTTCATGCCGCAATCTGGTGTGACCAGCGGTTCGTGAAATTTATTCATGAACGGTAGCAGATCTCTTTTTCCATCCGTACGTCCAAACCCGCGAACGAAAATCCGGCTTTTTGTTTTTATACTCAATGCCAGTCAGAACTGACCGATGACGAGCGCATACAAACCAGCGGATGGCATCGGGGGTGTTTCAAGATCACCAGTCCCGATCTGCTCATTCGGATATCCCATGTTCTCGCAGCAGGCAACCCGCAGGGGAACCGGCAGATTTTCTTCTGACAGGCGCCGGTATAATTCCGTTACGTCAAACTTTGGATCGGTGAGCAGAAACACGATCTTTTTGCGTTTCACCTCAAGAATGGTCTCCAGCATTCCTTTCTCGTGCCCCTTGCCGTGTGCAACCACCACCACCACACGGGCAAGCGGGAGATGCAGGCGTGCTGCTGCGACCTGCAACGAGGAGATGCCGGGCACCACCTCGCCGGCAAGATAACCAAGCCCGGCAAGCATCGGGTCACCGGTCGACAGGATCACTGCATCTTCCGGAAGCCGGGACAGGATCTTGAAATCATCGATGGAACTGACCCGGCAGTTGCGTGGGATATACACCCGTGCGAGCTCGATCGCCCTTTCCGATCCGTAAATGGCATGAGCCGCTTCGATTACCCGGATCGCTTCTCCGGTGAGCATCCCCGGACCACACCCCACACCGACGATCTTCATGGACTCTCCGCAATGATCGCACCGTTACGGTTCACCAGCACGACGCAGACGTGAGGGTATGTCTTTTTGAAACCCGCGAGAAGCGGGGGCACAATCCGGCTGAAATCCGGGGTCGCTGCCAGTTCCTCCACGGTCAGACAGCCGGTGCCGTCAAGTAATCCGGGACTGATGTAGCGCAGGACAAGCGCCGGAAGCCCGCAGAGCACCACATCGCCCTGAGCTGCACGGAGGGCTTTTTCGATCTTTCCCCCGACAAGGATCACGTCCCTCTCCGGGAAGAGCATTCTGGCATACCGCAATCCCACGCGCCCGGTGGTGAGCACCGGGTTGTGTGCCGCAGCCACCCGCTCCATCACCGCCTCCTCCAGGTGATCATCCCACGGTTCCACGAGCCCGGTCGTGCCAAGGATGGAGATGCCATTCTCGACACCGACGCGGGAGTTGAGCGTCATTGCCGCCACCCGTTCTCCGGCAGGAACCGTCAGTCTTACCGACACTCCCGGGAGATTGATCTCGTGTATCGCTTCATCCATCGAGCGCTGGATGCAGTCGAGCGCGCTGGTGCTGATCGCCGGTGTCCCTTTTGGGTACCGGGGTGTGCTGCGCACGAAATGCCCGATGCCCTCTCCAGGAATCAGTTCCACTTTTTTCATTTCCAGCGAGGCTTCTGCCACAAAACAAAGTCCCGCCGTCACATCCTCCGGGTAATCTCCGGAAAATTTGGTGCAGGTCGCAGTACCCGCATGTGCCGTGACCGTTAGAAGAACCGTAAGCCCGCAGGGAATGGTGATTGGGACAGATAAGAGATCGGTCTTGAGCGAGAGGATTGCTGCCTTGCATGCCGCTGCTGCGGTCGTCCCGGTCGTAAACCCGCGACGGATAACAGTGCCGGATGAGGTGAGAATGGCAAGACCCTGTTCCACAAGACGGAGGCGCACAGGATCCGTGCATCGCTCTGCCCAGATAGCGGGATACACAAAACCGGTGACCGGATCCCTCATACGACCGTGCCTTCAATGAGGATCGTGATGCACTCGTTTGCCGCTGCGACGGCTACAGGGGTTCCGCCCCGTGTCCCTTCGGTTGAGATAGAGGGGATATCAAGGGTACGCACGAGCGCTTTTGACTCGGCAGCGTTGACGAACCCGACCGGTGTTCCGATGACCGCCGCCGGTCGGTATCCCTCTTGTATCATGCCGCAGACCGTGAGAAGTGCAGAGGGGGCGTTACCGATCACGACCAGTGATCCGGGTAACCTGTCTCTCAAAGCGATAAATCCGGCAGAACTCCGGGTGATCTGGCGTTCGCGTGCGATCTCTCCCCCGAAATCCAATGCACAGAGGACTTCCCCGGCATGCCCCTTCTTCTGGATGCCCACCTGCACCATCCGGATATCGGTGATGATGGGAGCGCCCCCATGAAGGGCGCGAATGATTGCCGGCACCGGATGGTGCTCGAACCGCAGCAGGTCCGCCATTGAAAAATCCCCAACGGCAACCGAGCACCGCTGGCGCACCCGGTCCTCAGGACTTGCGTTCCCGACCACCTGCCGTGCGAGGGTCCGGGATTTTTTCGAGATCTCGTATGCCTCGGTTGTGGTCGCACCCGGATCAATATACGTACTTGTGGTGGTATCCCCGTGGCGTAATGATTCCTTTGACATCTTCACCCATCCTCCAGATCCTTGATTCGCCCCCGCCAATGATGACGGTCGTGTGCATATCGATCGCATCATTATAGGTCTCTACCTCACAAAGGGTCGTGATGATGACCTCTCCCCCGTCATCCCGGAGCGCATTTTTGACAATCGCAAGCGGCGTGTCACCGGACAGGTGCCGTCTCGCATGTTCCACGGCGATAGCAAAGTTATGGGGTCTGCCCCGGCTCTTCGGGTTGTAGAGAACGACCGGAATGCGGACGGAGAAGACGGCATCGAGTCTTCGTTCGATCTCCTCTAATGGGGTGAGGAGATCCGAGAGACTGATGACGGCAAAATCCCCGGACAGCGGGGACCCGACAACAGACGCGGCGGCGTTTGCCGCAGTCACGCCGGGGATCACCTCCACGTCAATCTCTGCGCCAGTATGTTCGAGCACCTCAAGGACAATGCTCGCCATCCCGTAGACCCCGGCATCCCCGCCGGAGATGATCGCGACCGCATGGGAGCGGGCAAGTTCGATCGCCTGAGTTGCCCGCTCCACCTCCTTTCCCATGGAGCTCCTGATGACAGTTTTACCGGTGAGCACCGGCAGGAGTGGATCAAGATACGAGTCATTACCGATCACGTACTCAGAACCGGCGATCACCTTCAATGCCCGTGCGGTCATGTGCTCCCGTTTACCGGGTCCGATACCGACGATGGCAAGCCTTCCTGCCGGGGGTTTAACGGGCGATGGCAACCGTCACCCTCCCGTATACTTTCTTTGTCATCACGAGTTTCTTCTCCTTTGCCAGCGCGAGCGCAGCAGGTTCGGCGACCCCCAATAAGCCGATCTTTCCGGCTTTTGAGGGGGTCATGATCGCTTGTGCGTTCATAATGTCATCCCGCAGGAATATTAACCTGGCAGAGAGTGCTGCGATAGCATCACGCAGTCCCTGTTCGTTCTGCTTCTGTATCGTCGTGGCATAACACTGCACATCCGCAATATCGATGTCGGCATCTGCACAGGCAGACTGGATTGCCGTGATCACTTCCGCGCCCGTCACATCCTTCCGGCAACCGATGCCAATGACATATTTCCCGGCATCCATGAGCACCGAAACAGCCTGCCCGGCAATCACAACCGCCGGACCGTTGATCGTGTAGACAGGTACATCCCCGTCCAGAAACGCTGCGTTGACCTGCCGCGTTGAGTCCCGGTTCATGATATCACACTGGTGCTGTGCAGCGATCGATTCAACTGACGGTCTTCCGTATGTTTCGGTAGCGGTGGTGATGACCGGAAGGA